>JAAZDA010000197.1 GCA_012512995.1 Clostridiales bacterium
AAACAATTCCTGCCCTCAAAACTTTCGTCTCCTGTGTCCATCATTTCACGCATGGCACTGTTCACATAATACACTTCATGTGTTTTGGTATCTATCACCGCTATACCCATGTTCGTGTAATCCGCCATGCTCTGATACAGCTCTGATTCACGCGGAGGCACCGTGAAAATGCAATAATACACAGGGCAGCCATCCTCATCGCGAAGTTTATTGGCTGTCATGTGAAGCCATCTGAGATTGTTATTCTTGGTCAGATAACGATATGTGATATTTATCGGTTTACCGGCTTTTGAATTAGCATTGATTACTTTGGCAAATCTCTCTAAATCCTGAGGTATGACAACGCTCTCAAGAAAGTTGTCGCTGGCTGCAAGTTTGTCAAGTTCCTCTCTTGTGCGCTCTGAAAGACCGGCAAATTTGTCATTGTAGTACTTGCATTCAAGTCTGTCTGACACTTTGAAAATAGCTATTGCACCCGGCAGATCATTCAGAAGGCCGCCGAGGATAAGGTTCTTCTCTTTTTCATCGTTTATATCGATTATTACGATGATCATCCGCTCCAGAGCGCCCTGACCGTCCCTGAATGGCATTCCGACCAGTCTTACCCAGCGGTAATTTCCATCTGTAAGTTCCAGACGAAGCTCACAGTCCATGCGTGGCAAACCCTTTTTATACTGATCCAGGAATTTCTTCAGTTCCTTTTTATCTTCGAGATATGTCAGTTTCTCCGGCCATTCATTCTTAAGCAGCGAATCAGGCGGCACCTGACTCATTGTATAATCCCTGTAGCTCTCCGAACTGTAAAAACTCCCTCTCTTAAGGTCCCACTCTAGTACGACCGCGTGCATTTCATTGATCACAAGCTGATATCTGCTGTGCTCAAGATAAAGCGCAATTTCTCTTTTCTTCCTGTCCGTGATGTCCGTTGTGACAGATATCATCAGATAAGTATTCTCATCATTCTGCCTGACAATAGTGAGCCGCCTTCTCATCCACCTGATCTCACGATCGGGTCTTGTGAACTGATATTCAACTTCTTCCGGCTCGTTATTGCGGATTGCTCTTACGACAGCATCATGTATACGCTCATGATCTTCTTTTGACACAAAAAGATCATCAAACATCTTGATGTTCTCAGAATACCTGTCATGACTCACGCCAATATTTTCGTAGAATTTTTTATTAGCGTAAACAAGTTCCTCTGTGTTATTGACTATTCGGATTATAGATACACTGCTGCTGATATTATCAAGTACCAGACTCATCAGCGACATTTCATCAACCTTTTCATTATCCATATTCAGTAATGGTTCCTTAACAGAGCCACCCTCGAATGATAATCCTGTCAGAATGACCACTGGATCTTGCGGACCATGTTGACAAACTCCCCGTTAGTGCGTGTGGAAGAGAACAGGTTAAGTACCTTGTCAACGGCTTCGTCTGAGCGCATTCCATTGAATGCTCTTCTTATAGTATTGATACTGTCAAGTTCATCAGGTGTAAGCAGCAGATCATCGCGGCGCGTTCCTGATTTCTGGATGTCAATTGCCGGGAATATCCTTCTCTCTGAGAGCTTTCTGTCAAGCACCATTTCCATATTGCCGGTACCCTTGAATTCCTCATATACAACATCATCCATCTTGCTTCCTGTCTCAATGAGGGCAGTGGCAAGGATAGTCAGGCTTCCGCCCTCTCTCATGTTGCGGGCTGCGCCGAAGAATCTCTTCGGCATATGGAGTGCCGCCGGATCAAGACCACCTGAAAGTGTACGGCCGCTGCTGGGTTCTGTAAGATTGTATGCTCTTGTGAGTCTTGTGATGGAATCAAGCAGGATCATTACATCCTTCTTGTGTTCAACAAGACGGCGGGCTCTCTCAATTACCATTTCGGAAACGCGTTTGTGGTGATCCGGCATTTCATCGAACGTTGAATATATGACTTCTACATTAGGTCCCTGAATAGCTTCTTTTATATCTGTAACTTCCTCAGGACGCTCATCAATGAGAAGGATGATAAGATGGATCTCAGGATTATTGATAAGAACCGATTTTGCAACTTCCTTGAGCAAAGTTGTTTTGCCTGCCTTAGGCGGGGAAACGATCATTCCACGCTGTCCCTTTCCGATCGGGCACATCAGATCCATTATTCGCATTGCAAGGCTTGCACCCGGTTTCTCAAGGCGGATCCTCTCGTCCGGGAAGATCGGTGTCATATCTTCAAAATTGAAGCGTTTTGTAGCTTCTTCAGGCGGCATCCCATTTATGGATTTGACATAGAGCAGCGCACTGAATTTCTCGCTCTGGGTGCGGACTCTTATATTGCCAACGATGATATCTCCTGTCTTGAGGTTGAATCTGCGGATCTGGCTCGGTGCCACATACACATCATTGTCACCTGGCATGTAATTCGCACAGCGAATGAAGCCGTAGCCATCAGACAGCACTTCCAGAATTCCATTTGCAAGCTGTCCGCTGTCAAGCTCTGTGTTGAGCTCATCCTTGTGTAGTATTGGCGTGTCT
>JAAZDA010000198.1 GCA_012512995.1 Clostridiales bacterium
ACGAATGGATATTAGCGGAAAAATCTCCGTCAGCCTTTGCGATCATCTGCCCTGTCAGCACAGGATCCCCTACCTTCACGCATGGAATTGCCGGTGCTCCCATATGCTGCAGAAGAGGGAAAACAACTATACCGCGCGGATATACAGTTTTGATCGGCATGTGCCTTGAAAGATCTTTTCCATCATATGGATGCACACCGCCGGTGAACGTACCTCTTGCCATCTATGCCTCGTTGGATAATTCGTCTACATATGTCACCTGTGAATTGTAACATAAATAAATCCATATATGGTAGAATTACTGCATTATCGAGAGGCTCAAAATGCAGATATTCAAGAACAAATTGACAACGATTTCAGACCCGGCCGCATTCGGGCTTGATTGCCCGCTTTCAGATCTGGTCCTGCTTGACATTGAAACGACAGGTCTGAGTGCCATTAATGATTCTATAATTCTTATCGGCTGTGTATGTTTTGATAGCGAATATGCTGACAATAATGACGGCGAAATGATCCAGATATTTGCGGATACTCCTGATGAGGAGCCTGAAATAATAAAGGCTTTTTCGGATATAGTAAAGGACAGGAAAACTCTTGTTCATTTCAATGGTGATCGTTTCGATGTGCCATTCATCAGGAAATCATCAGAAAAGTACGGTATTGACGATCCGACGACTGGTATGGAATCTGTTGATCTCTATAAGCCGGTATCACGATTCCGCAATATGCTGGGGCTGATCGACTGCAAGCAGCAGACGGTTGAAGATTTCCTCGGAACTGAAAGAACTGAGCACACTACCGGTCGCGATGTCGTAAGAGAATACGCTGATTATGTAAAGACAGCTAGCAGTGATGATCTGACAAAGATCATTGATCACAATGCATCTGATCTGGAAGGGCTCGTCAGTCTCCTGCCTCTGCTCTCATATTCCACATTGTTCTCATCAGCTCCCGGTGTATACAGAGCCGAAGCTGACTCCTATTCTGATGCATCAGGCGTGACAAGAGAGGAAGTTGTTCTACGTTTCCACTCTGACATTAACTTGCCAAAACCTGTATTCGGCACTAAAGATGGATGTTTCTTCAAGGCTGAGCATTCTAAAGGAGATTCGGGCGAAGGCGGAACAGAAGGTATCGTCAAAATACCGCTCGTATCAAAAGAGCTAAGATATTTCTACGCTGATTATAAAAACTATTATTACTTTCCGGAACAGGATCAGGCGCTTCACAGATCTATAGCATCATTCACAGAGAAGACCCACAGAATACCTGCTTCTCCGGAAAACTGTTACACAAGAAAGTCATCATCTTTTCTCCCTGAATGGGATGCATTCAGGGTCCCTTTCTTCAAAGAACAATATGACTCTGCTACTCTCTGGTTTGAACTTACGCCGGAGATAAAAAAGGACAGGACGCTTCTGTCCGAGTATGCGCTGTATGTTATGAAGCATATATTGGAAAAATCTTCTAAATAATGAATATGCCGCAGAATACACTTTTTACTCTGGCATCACAAAAGGCAGCTGATCAATTGATGATCAACTGCCTTATCTTTAGTCTGATGATTTGTCAGGAATTATTACTTACTCCTTATCGTCGTCCTTCTGAGCTGCGATTGCTGCTTCGACATCTACAGAAACAACATCCTCGTCATTCTCTTCTTCCTTCTTCTTTGTATCTTCATCCTGAAGGAGAGCCTTGATGCTGAGGCTTATCTTGTTCTCAGCTTCGTTGAAATCAACGATCTTAGCTGTAACTTCTTCACCGTTCTTAAGAACATCTGAAGGCTTATCAATATGCTCCTTGGCGATATGTGAAACATGGAGCAGC
>JAAZDA010000199.1 GCA_012512995.1 Clostridiales bacterium
GGGTACTGGTTGCAGCACTTGTTTTGACTGCGACCGTTTACACGGGGCCGGTCAGGACATCTGCGGCAAGTCCCGGCTTTCAGATCGATTTCATTGACGTCGGGCAGGGCGATGCGACTCTTGTCAAATGCGACGGGCACAATATGCTCGTCGATGGCGGGACGGCGGAATCTTCAAGTCTCATATATTCATATTTTAAGAGCAACGGCATCAAACATCTTGATTACATGGTGGCGACGCACCCCGATGCGGATCACAGCGGAGGCCTTGCCGGCGCGCTGAACTATGCGACGGTGGACACCGCGTACTGCCCGTTCACATCTTATGACACCAAGACTTTTGCAAGCTTCACCAAATATCTGGCAAAACAAAATAAGACGATCACTGTTCCTTCAGCCGGTGATTCTTTCGGACTGGGGAGCGCTGAGGTGACTGTAGTCGGTCCGATAAGTATTTCTGGATACCAATAACAGCTCCATAGTCCTGCGGATAGTGTATGGCAAAACATCTTTTCTGCTGACAGGCGATGCTGAGCAGGACGAGGAACGAGAGATAATAGATTCAGGTGCTGATATCACGAGCACGGTACTGAAGGTCGGGCACCATGGCAGCAGTTCTTCAACATCTATCTATTTTCTCAGGGAGGCCGCGCCAGAATACGCGGTCATCTCAGTCGGAGAGGGCAACAGTTACGGCCATCCGACAGAGCAGACACTAAGCCGCCTTCGTGATGCGGATGTCAAAACATACCGCACAGATATGCAGGGCGACATAATATGCACAAGTGACGGAAAGAACGTGAAGTTCAAGACAGAGAAGAACGCGGATGCCGATACACTTGCGGGTTCCGGAGCTGGGCAGAAATCATCTTCATCTCAGGCAGCTATTATCGGAGCGGGATCGGGAACAGATTCCACGAACAATACTGAAGAGACATATGTTCTAAACACCAGTGCTCACAAGTTTCACAGACCATCATGCAGCAGTGTCAATGACATGAAAGAGAAGAACAAGAAGATCGTCACGGAAAGCCGCGAAGAGATCATAGAAGAAGGATATGTGCCGTGTAAGAGATGCAAGCCGTAAGGAAAGAAGATCGATTTGAACGTTACTTCTGAAAACACCAGTGATGAGCAAGGGATAAGTAATTGAAGCACAGACCTGAAGCGTCAATAATAATGAATATGTGTATGGTGTGCGATGGAGACAAAGTCCTGGCTCTGGATAAGACCGGTGATGGTTATCACGGAACGACTTTTCCCGGCGGACATGTGGAACCAGGCGAAACATTTTCTGATTCAGTGATAAGGGAGATCAAGGAAGAGACCGGGTTAATAATTAGTAAGCCGGTGCTTAAGGGGATATATCACTGAGTGTTTCAAGGACGTGAAAGATGATGGAACAGTAGTGGAGCACATGTTTTGACTATGGAAGATTGTGATACGGATACGATGGAAGAATACAAGGCCAAAAAGCAGGGATAAGGTGGAAGCTGTTCCTGCTGGGCGGAACATGAATAATAATGCCTGAATCATTAAGCATGAGCAGAAGTGTCGTGAGGAAATCCAATGTTTGGAATTCACAAGAAGCTGATAAAAAAGGAATATGATAAAGAGAATAAGAAACCTGTCCTGCGCTGCAGTATATGTAATGGAGAACAGGTGGCGGGCTTCAAAGATATCCACACGCGAAAGTTTGAAGAAGTAATGACGATACGCAGTGAAGAGGATTTAGAACTATTCAAAAAGCAATACGGAATTGATGAAATAACGAAGGAATACTGAGATGGTACGAATCTGAGAACCGCTAAATTATTGATTTGGGATAGAAAACGATGACTGACGGCAAGAAAACAGACAAGCCAAAACTGAGTAGATCATTAAAATTTGTTTTGACTCTAGCAGGGGCGCTGGCGGTATTATGCGCGGCATTCTTTTTGTATGTCGGAGATTATTACAGGGCAGATGAAACAGCTCTGCTAAATGAGGAGATAATGATTTATGAAGTTAGTGATCCAGAGAGTAAAGGAAGCTTCCGTAATGGTGAACGGCGACATCTGTGGAAGCATCGGACAGGGATACCTGGTGTTAGTCGGTATTTCTGATTCAGACACGGAAGAAACAGCGGATAAAATGATCAGCAAAATGATAAAGCTGCGGATATTTGAAGATGAAAAAGGCAAAACAAATCTGGATCTTGCAGCTGTTGACGGCAGACTGCTGATAGTGTCACAGTTTACACTTTATGCCGATTGCCGCCATGGGAACAGGCCATCTTTCATTCAGGCCGGAGCGCCGGCTCCTTCAGAACAGTTGTATGATTATTTCGTCAGGAAAGCAGGGGAGTTTGTCCCTGATTTACAGCATGGGATATTTGGAGCGGATATGAAAGTCTCGCTTGTTAATGATGGACCCTTCACGATCATTCTGGATTCTAAGGAACTTGGGATATAACTGGAACAGTAGTAGAGCGCAATATTCCTGGGAGTATTAATTCTCCATTACAGGGTATTCAGTCCATAAAGAAAATGTCTCAAAACTGGATACACCGCTCTATCTTTATTACAGGATCGGCGCAAAATCGTCAAATGCCGCGAGCTTATTGATCAATATGGGATATACATCCGTACATAACATCGGCGGGATCATGGATTGGAAAGTTGATCGAGGATAAGATTATGATGAAAGATATGTATCATTTGATTCTTGCCGGGCAGATAATGCTGGTGATCTGTTGTGTTTTCTATTCTGTGTGGTGGAGCATTTCTTACAGGCCTGGAGTCAGCGTGAACCGCGCTGGAGGGCTCAACGGGCTGCTCCTTCTTATCACTGCGGTATGCGGAGTGTCAGGGCTCGCCGCATCAATTTATGGAATCAATGCAGAGCCTGAAGCCGGCACTCTCGCAGAACAGACGGCAAAGATGAATGGACTTGCAATAGCAATTGCAGGGATCGCCGCCTATATAGTTCTGCTTATCATCACGAAACTAATATTTCATCGCGTCGTGACTACAGAACTGCTGCTTATCGTGGGATGGGCAGTTCTGGAACTGTATGTCATCAATGCTCTGAATGCGTCGTCAAAACTATCAGATCCGCGATTCTATGTCATGCTTGCAGTAATTGCAGCAGCCTTCATCATTAGCATGATCCTGTACGTCCTTTATTATCGTATGGAAGAGATGAAAGCATTCTATGCGGCTATGCTCCCGCTGATAACAGAGGCAGTCAGCATGACAGTGCTAGTTTTGCTGATGGTAATAAAACAATGAGGATATTGTATCAAACTGAATGACTGGAGACAGTGATCATGTATGAAGAGCACACTATGTTAAAAGAGCATCGAGAAGTAAAACCCAGTGTTTATGCGGGCCTGCGGACTTTGTAAAAGCACGCAAACTACATCTTTACATCAAATCTACATCAAATGGTGTAGGTATGTATGCAAGCTCAAAAAAATCGCATAATTTACAGTGCAAACAGCAACAGCGTCTAAGTGAAGCTGTCGCTGTTTTTTGAAAGGTTAATTGAAATAACAGAGTGTATCCATGTAAGGGTATTTATATAATAGGAGGGTATATGCTTATACTCAAACTACTTTTTCTCTTGTTGGTCGGCATACTACTTTCCGGCCTTTGGTTTGTGCTCGTAATGCTCGTTAGCTCGTTTGCAACCAAAAATGGGTCCAAGCTTCTGAGCCACCTTGTTTCTTCGTTTCTCTTCTCACTTCTAGTCGGTTTTGTTTTCGTGCGTACCTGTTTTATCGGTTTTACAATGCTTGCCCATTTCTGCGAACGGTTTCTAAGTACAACTCTGATGAAACGGTTCGTTTTGCGGAAAGAATGAGTTTGTCGGGGAGACTGTGAGCAGTTTGTCTATCGGCTGTGACTGCTTTGTTCGGCAGTGTATGCAAATTTGCAGTTATCGAGAGTGCTTTGGTTGTGCCTATGCCGATGACAGCCGCATTGATTGCTCCAACCTTTGGTATAAGCTACGGGCTAATTAAGAAAAAGTGGTTTTCTGAAGCACAATTTAAGTCTCTGAAAATTCAGGATAAGCTATATGAGGACTATAAGTGATGAAGGTTGCTGAACACGTGCTCTGGCATAAACGAATGAGGCGAACTGTTTACAGATTTCTTTTAGTACTGATCGTAGCGCTTGTTTTGACTGCGATTGTTTATCCGGGCCCGGTCACGTCTTATGACACCAAGACTTTTGCAAGCTTCACCAATCTTCATCTTTAGTCTCGTAGTTCTCAGGCACAAATTTATAATGGTATACATAATAATTCAGCGTGATGTCGTTATATTGCTGCGTTGCTTCCGCAGACTTGTTTAACATTTAACTAACTACAATTACAGGAATTAATACGAGCCAATAACTGGAATGAAAATATGCCATTTACTTGAACAAAAAACAAGCCTGATGTAAACTTATTTAGCTAACATTTAATGTATGTAAAAAACGGACTGGAGGCCGCAAATCATATGAAAAAGTATTTTCCAAGGATTGCGGACGAGATTCTCATCAGCCATCTTGAATCAAAAGGCGCGGTACTGATTGAAGGACCAAAGTGGTGTGGGAAAACTACTACAGCAAAACATATTGCTAAAAGTGCGATATCTATGGATCAGCCAGATCTTACCAGGCAGTATAGAGAAATGTCTGAGCTCAATCCGTCTGCTTTATTGCAAGGGGAGACGCCACATCTTATTGATGAGTGGCAAATCGCACCAAACATCTGGAATGCGGTAAGATATGAAGTGGATCAAAGAGATGAATTTGGGCAGTTTATTCTGACTGGTTCAGCAGTTCCAGCAAAACTTGATGAATCAGCGCATTCGGGCATTGGTCGTATAGTCAGAATGAGAATGAGGCCGATGAGTCTTTACGAATCGGGTGATTCGTCAGGAACGGTTTCACTTTGGGATATGTTTGAAGGCAAATCAGTTGAGGGAAGTGACGATCATTTATTGGAAGATATTGCGTTTGAAATATGCAGAGGCGGTTGGCCTAAGGCAATAGACCAGACTTCTAAAGTGGCTCTTCAGCAGGCAAAAGATTATTACGAAGCGGTCATATCAGATGATATAAGCAGAGCAGACAATGTAAAACGCGATAAGGAGAGAACCAAGGGAATCCTGCGTTCATATGCAAGAAATATTGCGACACAGACATCGCTGGAGACGATAAGAGGTGATGTGGTAAATAATGACATCAGTTCATTCGATGAAAAGACTTTGTACTCTTATCTGAATGCACTTAAAGAGATATTTGTCATTGAAGATTCACCATCGTGGAATCCAAACTTAAGATCTAAAACGGCAATAAGGGTTACAGATACAAGGTATTTTGTGGACCCTTCGATTGGAACTGCTGCGCTCGGCATAGGACCGAATGATATGATGAATGATCTTAATACGATGGGATTTATGTTTGAAAACCTTGCAGTCAGAGATTTAAGAATCTATGCAGATTTGCTCGATGGGAGTGTGTATCATTACCGAGACAAAAATGGGTTGGAATGCGACACAGTATTACATCTAAGAAACGGTTCTTATGCTTTGATAGAAATAAAACTTGGCGGTGACAGATTGATTGATGAAGGAGCTGAGAATTTGAAAAGACTGTCAAATCAGATTGATACGACAAAAATGAAAGCACCGTCTTTTTTGATGGTTCTCTGCGCAAAGACACCTTTCGCATATAAGAGGAAAGATAATGTCATAGTAGCTCCTGTTTCGTGCCTTAAGCCGTAGAGACTAGCACCTATGGAAATATTTGCGGCAAAAACGAATGCACTTATGAGTAGGGCAGCAGCCAGAGATTTATATGATTTTAACAATATGGTCTACTATGGACTATTTGATTTAGAAGAAAGAAAGACCAGTGCCAGGAAATACATATCTGATTTGATGCGGATTACCGAAGGCAAAATGAAGTATATGGAAGCTTTTGAATGTAAGGAATATAGACCTGAGCTGTGATAATCCTGATGACATTATCCAGCTTTTTTCTTACAACACAAAATGTGGTTTATAACAGCCAAACAACAAATTCTTATTTTTAGTAACTGATAATGACCGGCAATGAATAAGGTGCCATCCAGTGGAAACATGATAATAACCGGTTATGAACGAAGCCGAAGCGAACAGAGTTATAATACCGACCTTGAGACAGGTAGACTGACAAAGCCGCGCAAAATCAAGACATTGCGACATCAATGCTTACAAAATGCAGTACGATAAAGTACATTTGTTTTGATGCAGAAGCCAGTGAATATGAACTCTATAACGATGATGGATTGGAGAGTATCACTAAATAACGGATAATCCGTATGAGAGGTTTCGCTGATGCCTTTTGTATGAAATCTATATGGCACAAGGTTCAGAAGTGCAATCAATGCAGTGGCTATAAGTGATGAAGGTTGCTGAACACGTGCTCTGGCATAAACGAATGGGGCGAACTGTTTACAGATTTCTTTTAGTACTGATCGTAGCGCTTGTATATGCAGGGCGATATAATATGTATAGGTTCCACCGACCATCATGCAGCAGCGTAAATGACATGAAAGAGAAGAACAAGAAGATCGCCACAGAAAGACAGAAGATGGGGAGGATAAGATGGGAATTAATTCAATAGATGCAGAGGATGACCAATTTGCTTATCGTTATGATACGCAGTTGCTGATTGACAGACGAGACAAAGACTTAGATGAGGATGATATTTCAAATTACATAACTGAACATTTTGAAGGCAATAGTTTGATTGCTGCTGGTGATGAAGACCTGATAAAGATACATTTTCACACAAATGAACCATGGAAAGTATTGGAGTATTGTAATTCTATTGGAGAAATCTATGATATTGTTGTTGAAGATATGATAAGACAAACGAATGGTATGCAAGGATAAAGATTGTTTAGATAGAAGTGGTGGACAATTCCCGACTGTAAAGTGTGGATAAGCACCTCTTGCCGCGAACTAATGTTCGACATACAATTAAGCCATCTCTAAGCGATATTATTTCGCTAATACAGGAGGTGGCTTTTGTTATGGGCGAATACAGGACTGGCGCAAGATCGTCAAATGCTGCTAGCCTATTGATCAATATGGTATATACATCAGTACATAACATCGGCGGGATCATTGATTGGAGTCAGCGTGAACCGCGCCGGCGGGATCAACGGGCTGCTCCTTCTTATCACCGCGATATGCGGAGTGTCAGGACTCGCCGCATCCATTTATGTCATCAATGCTCTGAATGCGTCGTCAAAACTATCAGATCCGCGATTCTATGTCATGCTTGCAGTAATTGCGGCAGCCTTCATCATTAGCATGATCCTGTTCGCCGTTTGCGTCCTGAATAAAGATAATCGGAAATCGCTTATAGCCGTATTCTTCACCTGCAAAGAAATCAAACAGCAGCATAGAACAATCTTCAAATCGCCCCTTAAATAGTGTGTACTAAAGTGGACATCGCAGCGAGATCTTGTGAATTTGCTGTGGATTGGATAGAGAAGAATCGAATCATACTGGAAATGTAGAAAAAGTAGGCTTTTATTTTGTCTTAATAATTTGTTGGGATATAATCTAATTAACCAAAAATGCAGAGAAAGGCAAAAATGGTCAATATGGAGATCAAAAGAGACTATTATCTGAAGCAACTCACAGATGCACAGGAGAATCATCTGATTAAGATAGTTACCGGGATGTGGAGATATCTGAAAAAAATGCTAATGGTAATGCAGTACGCAAACAGACAGAAGTCGATTTTGTGATTAATATGGCAGATAAGAGGTATTATCTCCAATCAGCGCTTAGACTTGATACACGTGAGAAAACGATTCAGGAAGAAAGACCACTTATGAATATCAGAGACAATTTCCAGAAAATCATATTAGTAGGGAGCGCACAAACGCCATGGCACACAGAAGAAGGCATCCTTGTCATGGGCGTGCTTGAGTTCCTCAGTAATCCTTATGCTGTTGAAATGTCGCTGTAGGATAGGAAAACACGGCACAATGATGAAACACGGGTTACTCTTGCAGAATTATTAATAGTAGTGGCAATTATAGGTGTACTTGTCGCCGTCAGTATTCCTGTTTTTATTGGTCAGCTTAAGAAAGCAAAAGCTGCTGCGGACAAGGCCAATGTGCGTTCAACTCACCCCCCATTCTGTTTTGTCATCGGAGCTGTTGTCGGAAACAGTCTGATAAAGTTTTCAGGAGAGAAGGCGATACTGATCTGCCCGATTCTTTTGTCAGCCGCCTTTGTGCTGATGCTGTATAAAGAAGATGATGTGCCGGAAGAGAATGCAGAGCAATGATCTTTTCCATTGAAGACCTGAAGGCCTCACTTGTTAATGATGGACCATTCACAATCATTCTGGATTCTAAGGAACTTTGGATATCACTGGAACAGTAGTGAAGCATATGGGATTATTTGATTTTCTAAAGACTGACAGACCGAATAACAGACTGGACATTAACAGCGGACTCGCAGAGAGCTGATCGAGGATAAGACTATGATGAAAGATATGTATCATTTGATTCTTGCCGGGCAGATAATGCTGGTGATCTGTTGTGTACTCAGGTTTATGAGAGGAATTGTCGGGAATGCTGGCGCAGGTCGATGGAGAGGAGCCGATTGAGTAGTAAAAAAACAGGAAGTTCAGAATAATTTTATCACCCCATTTATCACCCACATGTGCTATGATCAGTGGGGTGATAAAAGGGGTAATAAATTATAAGGCGGTAGTTAGAACATGAGTGAAATCAAAGATATAATAAATGAACTACGTGGATATGATTCAGAGCGTGAGTGGTTTGAACTTAAAGAGAACTGGTTTGCAGCTAATGAACTTGGAGAGTATGTTTCAGCATTATCGAACAGCGCAGCGATTGATGGGAAAAAAGACGCCTATTTCGTATGGGGTGTACATGATGAAAACCATGAGATTACAGGAACAAATTTTAACTATAACCAGGATGTAAATCATGAACCATTAAAGCATTTTCTTGCTCGTCAGTTTACACCTGATATCAATTTAATTTTTGATGAAACAAGTATGGAAGGCAAAAAGGTAGTGCTGCTGACCATACCAGCAGCTAAGTCAGTACCTACAGCTTTTCAGAATGAAAGATATATCAGAATCGGGTCTAGTAAAGAAAAATTGCGCAAATATCCAGAAAAAGAAGCTTATTTATTTGAAGTATTACGTCGTGGTTTTCCAACTATAGAAAATACACCATCGGAATATCAGGATCTGACTTTTGAAAAGCTATTGATATATTATGGGGCAAAAGGAATTAAATTAAATCTGGATACTTATCAGAAGAATCTGTCATTGCTCACAGAAGATGGTAAGTACAATATATTGGCACAGTTACTATCTGATAATTCACATATGCCAATTAGGGTGGCAATTTTTTCGGGAAAAACAAAATCAGATAATATGTACTCAGTTAGAGAATTTGGAAATCAATGTATCCTGTATTCGCTGGATGAAGTGCTTAGATATGGGGATGTGCTGAATATAATTCAGGCAGATGAAACGAACCGAGTGGTAGAACGAAAAGATGTTCCATTATTTGAAAATGAAGCATTTCGAGAAGCAATCATTAATGCTTTTGTGCACAATAAATGGGTAGGTGGAAATGAACCAATGATTACAGTGTTTTCCGATAGAATTGAGATCCTTTCAAGAGGCTCATTAGCACCGGAGCAGACGATGGAAGGGTTCTTTGCAGGAGAGTCTATTCCGGTCAATAAGAAGTTATCAGAGATATTTCTTCAGCTTCATATCAGTGAGAAAACAGGAAGAGGTGTTCCGAGAATCACGCAGTCGTATGGGAAAAAAGCATATGAGTTTAGAGAGAACTCCATTATCGTCAAGATACCATTTAACTGGATCAATGTAATGGAAGATCATGTGGGTAATAAAAGGGGTAAGAAAGAGGGTAATAAATCAGAGTATAGTATGCTGAATGAAACGCAGACTGGAATTCTGACTGAAATCCGTAATAATCCCAATATTACAAAGATTAGAATTAGCGATAATTTATCAATCGGAAAAACAACAGTGGATAGAGGAATAACAGCTTTAAAAAAGATGGGATATATTGAGCGTATTGGTTCTAATAAAACAGGGTATTGGGAGGTATTGAAATAGCGATAAGGGAGTCATTCATATGGCTTCCTTATGGAATATATTGTATTTAGACCAATAGATCAGGGAAATAGTTCCCACTCGTTATGATGAGAATGGGATATTTACGGTAAACATTTATGAGTTTTTGCTTAATCAGGGAAGCATTGATGGATAGAATTGGACTTAATCAAGAATAATCTGCGAGGAGGTGTCTTTTATGCAGGAAATTTTATTGGCAGTCCCTCTTGTGGTGCATGGCGCTACTGATCGGCAAAGCATAGTGGAACGGTTAAGAGAAGCGGAATAGCAGGTGAATTCGACTGAATACATGCAGCATGGCGGAGTACAGGCAGCTTGACCGGTGCTGGATCAAAAGGGGATCCGCTCGTGGTTTATCACGCCGACAATATTTGAATAACTTCCTTATAAGCCGGAGACCCTGATCCTCTCGGGCTATTCTCTGGCCGGATTGTTCGCGATGTACGCTGCATATCGGACAGATATATTCACGCATATAGTCTCCGCCTCCGGCTCACTTTGGTATCCGGGACTTGCCCGATTTTCAATACTCAGATTAAGAAAGCACGTCTTGCTACATGCGAAGCTAACAGGCGTTCCCTGAAGGCGGCATAATTTCCTACAAGCTCGACGAGACCAACGGTGTTATCACCATGTCCTGTTCAGAACATTCTGATACAGGAGAGCTGATTGACATAGAGTCTTCGCTCAAAGCTCTCGGTACAGCGACAAGCAATAAGGCAATTGAAGCGTTCTATAAGAATAATGGCAACAAGCTGGCGACGCTAAATTCGGATCAGTGCTTCTGGAAAACACTGTTTGGCGACGCCAAATTGAAAGGTGACCCTGAAACGCTGTACTGGCGGCCGTCAAGTGTTACAGTAAACGGAAAAATCGAATACATAATGTTCGCAAGCACTGAGGATTATCCCAAAGATGGAAATCTGAATAATAATCATAGCGGGTGGGCAGGATATGCCTGTTATTACAACGGGACATATTATGTGTCAAGTAAGAAAGACTACTGGGGCAAGAATGATAAAGGGAGTGTGGTGACAGGTGCGGTTAATTATTCAGAAGAAAATTTGGAGAAGTGGCTGGTAGAAAAGGGCTGGGTTGCAGTGAGCACACAGTAGATATAAAACTGCGGCAGTGACATCACCAAAAGCCGCATGCACCCGAAGGATGACGGAACAGCGGCGGAGCATTTGTACTGACGATAGGAGAATTTGAAGATGTTGCAAGCTGCGTACCTGACACCATAAATGGTGAAAATGTATGACAGGAAAAGCTATGAAAACGGTGATCAAAAATGATATAACAGATGTTCTTTATAAACTGGGAGTTAAGCAAGGCCAGACTCTCATGGTACACTGCTCACTTGGCAGGTTGGGATATTTGGTGGGAGGAGCTCAGACGGTAATTGAGTCTCTGCTGGATGCTACTGGCCCTGAGGGAACAATAATGATGCCATCTCAGTCATGGAAAAATCTTGATCCTGAGGATGGAGTGCATCCTGAAGTGCCGGAGTCAGAATGGGAAACAATAAGGGATCACTGGCCTGCATATGACAAAAGGATCACGCCCACTAATACAATGGGAGCTGTGGCGGAGATGTTCCGCAACTGGCCGGGCAGTATGCGAAGTGATCATCCCGCAAGATCGGTATGTGCACATGGAAAATATGCAGAATATCTGACCAGGGATCATTCTTTATCCAATATTTTCGGAGACGGGTCACCAATAGGAAAGTTATACGAACTGGATGCATATGTTTTGCTGATGGGAGTGGGGTATGACAAGAACACATCGCTCCATCTGGCGGACTGGCGTGCAGATTATCCGGGAAAACATGAGTGTATAGAACACAGTGCTGTGATGATAAACGGACATCGTGAATGGGTAGAATACAGCACACTTTTCGTTGATGGAGAGGACTTCGAAGAGATTGGCGAGGCCTTCGAAAAGACAGGGAAATACAGGCGTGAACAACTTGGAGATTCGTGCGTCACAATAATGAGACAGCGAGATCTTGTGGACTTTGCTGTGGATTGGATAGAGAAGAATCGCTGCGGTGAAAGATAACGAATGAAGAGCTCATGGTGCCTGTCACCAATGGTGAAGTTCACAGTGAAGCACAGTGAAGTTTACAGTGAAGTACAGTGAAGTTGTCCTTTACTACTTCACTGTATTTTATAGCATTTACTGGTGACAGGAACTTCTCCCTGTATCTTGATTCAGAGATAAAGGTCCTGGACAGGAAAACAGAGCACTATTACTATGACCTTTATGTCCCTTATGAGATCGCAAGGATGCTTGATAAGGATGACGATGCGTATATAAAGATCATCAGAGCACTCAATGATTCGCTTAATCTCATTGATATGAGGCAGGAGAAATCAGAGCAGTTTTGCAAGAGCCTTGATGAAGCACAGACCAACATTACAAAAGAGTTCTATGAGAAGTATTGCGGCAATGAGCTTCTCCACTGTGCTGGAACTGATGAAGGAGTATCCGGAGTACATCTTCATGTCGAGCCAGCCACAGCTTTATTCATATGTAAAGGAAGATCATCCTGAGATATATTCCGGTATAGAGGAGAGGGTAAAAGAGGGAAGGTATCAGAGAGCTGCATAAATGGGTGGGTGAACTTTACCTTGAGTATCATCGCGGGACATACACATCCTGCCGGGGTCATCCATCAAGGAAGTCTATGATGATTCAAAAGTGGAATATGAAGGAATACTGGCCAAGGGACACGAGATCGAATATGCGGGACTTATATTCTTAAGGGCACTTTATCCTGTTGATATTCATACCAATGAGGCTACATTTGAGATCCAGTATGGCAATGTGAAGAGACCGACGCACGCCAATACTTCATGGGATTTTGCCAAGTTCGAAGTGTGCGCGCATAAGTGGCTGGATGTTTCGGAGGATAATTACGGAGTCAGCATCCTCAACGCCTGAGAACGATGATAACCTTAAATATGACGCGCAACATATCTCGTTCAGGATAATGCCTTATGAAATAAAGACGTTCAAGGTCAAACTAAGGTGAATTGATCAACCATTGGTGTCAGACATCATAAACATGACACACCTGTCTGGTACAGAAGAGCGGCAAGACGCAGCAAGATTAACCGGCAGGATACCTCAAAATCAACCGGAGAAATACCACAAATATATTCGGAAGGTGCATATATGAAAACTGTTTACTACAATGGCAATGTGATAACAATGGGAGAAAACGGTGTTCAGGAAGCATTTGTATGTGAAGATGGGAGTTTTATTGATGTTGGAACAAACGAGCGCATTTTGTCCATGTATCCGGATGCCGCAAAGGATGATCTGAATCAACAGACTGTCATGCCGTCTTTCCTTGACGCACACAGTCATCTGTCATCGTATGCCAATACATTTCTGCAGGCATCATTGGATGAAGCAGAGTCATTCACGGATATCATACGTATACTCAGAAAATTTGCCGAAGACAGAAAAGTCAAAAAGGGAGATTGGCTTATAGCCAATGGATATGATCATAATTGCCTGAAATAGAAAAGGCAGCCAACAAAAGAGATGCTGGATGATTCATTCCCGGGAATATGCACTGTACTTCAGCATAAATCCGGCCATTTCGGTGTGTTCAGCTCTGCTGCCCTCAGAGAAACTGGAATGGCAGGCAAGGACGATGATGGGTATCTGAAAGAAAATGAATATGTTGAGGCCATTAAGAAACTGCCAATTGCTACGGGGCAGGACATGGCTGATGCGTATAAATCAGCTCAGCTATCTTATGCTTCCTATGGAATCACAACAATTCAGGAAGGCATGATGGTAAGCCAGATGATCCCGATATATAACATGCTTATCAGTCAAAACATGCTCATGCTCGATGTTGTGGGCTATCCCCAAATATCAGATGCGGACAAGTTTTATGATGCTTTTCCACAATGCAAGGATACTTATGATGCAAATTTCAGGCTCGGTGGATATAAGATCCTGATGGATGGCTCACCACAGGGAAGAACAGCATGGATGAAAACACCTTATGTCGGCAGTATAGATGAGTTCGGTGTTTCAAATATGACAGATTTCATTGCGCATTGTTACTATTGGGTAGATACTCACATAGAGAATTTCGGCTATGAAAGGGCAAGGAAGATCAGCCCGGCCGGAAGTGCACTAAAGGATGGAATCATGTTTACCTTCCATCAGGACACTCCGGTCGTTGAACCGGACATGATGAGGACCGTATGGTGTGCCGTTAACAGGATCACGAAGAACGGTGTTGTTCTCGGAGAGGATGAAAGGATCCCAGTCCTGGCAGCATTGAAAGCCGTGACGATAAATGTAGCCAGACAATACGGTGAAGATATAACAAAGGGGAGCATTGAGCCCCGTAAGAATGCGGACTTTATAATACTGAGTGATGACCCGCTTACGTCAGATCCGATGAAACTGTCGGAAATAAAAGTCGTGAAAACTTACCGCGCAGGAAAGTGTATTTATGATGCTGCCTGATGCTGCTCTAAAAGATAAATCAGGAAGCAATACATGGACAATTTCGGAAGCGGCATGGCCGGATCTTTCAAAAGCATGGTATGGGACTACTATTTACCCACATATATGCACGAAGCCTCGAATAAGTTGACTATAAAACATTACAGGCGGAAAAATGATATCTCAGCCAGGACCCATAATTGAACTTGATCTGCATGGCTTAAGGGCGGCAGATGCAAAGAAAAAAATCGACGCGACAATAAGCAACGCAGATCCGGGCACGTACAGGATCCGTCTGATTCACGGGTATAATCGCGGGGATTCTATCAGAACGATGATATGGGAAGAGTACCGTTATGGCAGAGAGCCTAAAGTCATTCGTGTAGAAGGAGGATGGAACGAAGGAATAACAGAACTTGTTTTGAGAGAATTCTGATGACTGAACGCCGAAGATAACGGCTAAGAGGTGAACCGCGGCATGATTCCGCTAATGTATGGTACACTATTTCAGAAACTACAACCAGGCAGATTCCCTGGGGAAATCGATGCGGCAAGACAGTCGCATTAACAACGCTGAGGCGTGAGAGGAAAGTATGGAAAGTGTTATTTTTAATGAACTTGATATAAAGAAGGAACTGAAAAAAGCCATTGCTGATATGGGCTTTGTCGAAGCGACACCGGTACAGAGTCAGAGCATAGGCCCGATGATGGAGGGCCGGGATATTGTCGCACAGGCTCCTACTGGAACAGGCAAAACATGTGCTTTCGGGATTCCGTTGATAAACGGAATGGATACTGCATCCAGGGACATACTTGCTTTGATTCTCTGCCCTACAAGGGAACTTGTCGTTCAGAATACGAATGAACTTATGAAGCTCACAAAATATATGAAGTCAATCCGCATTGTGCCTGTTTACGGCGGACAGAATATGGAAAGACAGATCATGGCACTAAAGAGAAAGCCGCAGATCATAGTCGCGACGCCGGGCCGTCTCATGGATCATATGAGAAGAAAGACCATAAGACTTGATCGTCTGCAGTATCTCGTCCTTGATGAAGCTGATGAAATGCTTGATATGGGATTCAAGGAAGACATTGATACAATACTTGAAAATGTCCACAGCAGGACAGAGCTGGAAGACAAGGAACAAGCTGAAGGACAGACTGGGGACGGGCAGATTGCAAAGACCGCAAGACAGACAGTTCTCTTTTCGGCAACTATGTCCCCTAAGATCCGCGCAATTACAAAGCAGTATCTGACCGATCCTGTCAAGGTTCAGATCACGAAGTCAGAGATTACGGTCCCTAACACCAAACAGTATTATATTGAAGTGAGTTCGGAGAACAAGACTGATGTTCTGGCCAGATTGATAGATGTAAGTGATTTCAAGATTACTATGGTGTTCTGCAACACGAAGAGAAAGGTGGATGAGCTTTCTCATGAGATGGCGGCCAGAGGCTATAATGCACAGGGTCTGCACGGCGATATGCGCCAGATGCAGAGAGACCATGTTATTGCCGAATTCAAAAAAGGCAAAGTCGAAATACTGATTGCAACTGATGTTGCGGCAAGAGGACTGGATATCAACGGAGTAGAAGCAGTATTTAACTATGATCTTCCGGATGACCTGGAATACTATGTCCACAGGATCGGAAGGACAGGCCGTGCCAATAAGGATGGGATCTCATATTCATTCGTCGGCAGACGTGAAATGTACAAGCTTCGTGAGATCATGAACTATACAAAGGCCAAGATCAGGTTCATGCAGATCCCGAAGGTAGAAGAGATCACGGATGTCCGATCAAAACAGGCGATGACGGAGATCTATGATCTGATTGGCAAAACTGATCTTTCAGGATATGAAGAAATAATAGAGAAGTTCATGGAAGAATCTGACAGCGACGACATGACTATTATGGATATTGCAGCTGCATTCCTCTGCAAGGAAGTCAAAACAGAAGGCCTTTCCGAGATAGAAGTAAAGGAACCCTCTTATCAGAATAGAAATTATTACGGCAAAGACCAGAATCATGGGAACAATTACCGCGGACGCAGCAACAACAATCAGCGCAGCAACAGCAGTAACAGACGCGGCAGCAACAGATCCGGTGGGAACACTTCGCGCGATAAGAAGAGCAAATAAGAATATTGTGTCAGAAAAAGAGGAAGGCTGGTGGGAAAATGCTTGTCAATATGAATGATGTTTTGATTCCGGCAAAGAACGGGAAATACGGAGTAGGGTTCTTCAATGCGGTCAACGTGGAGATGGCAAGAGCTGTTATTGAGACGGCTGAGGAATTGAACTCTCCTGTTATGGTCGGTACGGCAGAAGTGCTGTTGCCTGTGATGGAACTCGAACGTGTAGCTGAGTACCTTATCCCAATGGCAGAGAAGGCCACTGTTCCGGTATGCGTTCATTATGATCACGGTCTGACTTTTGAAAGATGCATGCAGGCTATTAATCTGGGGTTCTCATCTATTATGTATGACTGTTCCACGGATCCGTATGAGGAGAATATCAGTAAAGTAGCAGAGATGGTTAAAATCTGTCATGCTATGGGAGTGACTGTTGAGGGTGAACTGGGGCATGTAGGTGACAACGCCGGTGCGGGAAAACTGGCGCATCCGAGTGACTATTATACGGATCCAGACACAGCGGTCGATTTTGTGACAAGGACAGGCGTGGATTCACTTGCAGTTGCAGTGGGAAATGCGCACGGTGATTATGCATTCCCGCCAAAACTTGATTTTGACAGGATCGCAATTATTTCCCAAAAGACAGATCTGCCATTAGTGCTTCATGGCGGAAGCGGTCTCTCAGATGATGATTTCAAAAAGGCAGTGCAGATCGGCATTTCCAAAATCAATATTTTCACAGATATAGATAAAGCCGGGAAAACCGGAATTGAAGCCGGGTTACAGGCTGGCGCCAAGTCGATGATGGGGTTGATCCCATATGAGATCGATGCGATGAAAGCTGTCGTTGCCAGGAAAATCGAGCTGTTCGGATCTAAGGGATAGGGTGGCAGATCTGAAGATATAATACTGAGTGATGACCCGCTTACGTCAGATCCGATGGAACTATCGGAAATAAAAGTTATGAAAACATACCGCGGTGGAAAGTGTATTTACGAGCGATGAGAATTATTATTCTTGAGGATTCAGACAGTGACTATCGTCTGCTGAAATCCATAATTGATGAGTGCATTGGAAAAATGAACCTGGCGCCGCCCGAAACAGTAAGATATACAGATGGAACCGCGCTTGTCCGGGAAATCTCGTCCTGGCACGAACATGGCGGAGGGGGCAGTTACCTCTTCTTCCTGGACATTGTTGTGCCGGGAGAATTGAGCGGAGTAGAGACAGCGCACAGGATCAGAGATAAGTATGAGTCGGCTCATATTGTATTTACTACAAGCAACAAAGAATATGCGCTGGATGGATTTCGCGTCCATGCAGATGATTATCTTGTAAAACCATATGACGCAAAAGATGTCACTGCAATACTTGGAAAGTTCTTCGAAGAAAATGTCGCCAGCGCCTATATCAGCGTGTTGTCAGACAGGGTTGAGATCCCGGTCTGTGTCAGAAAGATCAAATACGCTGAGATGCAGGGACATATTATAAATATAGCGATGTCGGACGGGAAGACCATCCAGACATATATGTCATTTGAAAAGTTTGTGTCGCTTCTTTCGGACAGACCTTGTTTTGAACAGTGCTACCGCGGGATTATAGTAAGTTTTGACTATGTTGAACAGATCACAGCGGAAGGTGTGCGGATCAGCACGGGGCAGCTTCTGCCGATAAGCCGCAATAAGTATTCAGAGATCAGAGACAAATACTGCAACTACCTTATACGCAAAACAAGGGAGGGCGTGAACTGATGAGTACGATGACGGGATTAAGGTTGCTGGAGCTGCTGTTCTATTGTGTTGCAAATCTCGTTCCGGGCGTTCTTCTGATGTGCATAGCGTGTAAGAAGATCCTTCGCTTTAATCGTGTCATAACGACACTTTTGTCTGTAATGCTCCTCCTGGTTTATTTGTCATGCACAGCGTCTTATGATGCCGGGATCCTGTCATATATCACTGCAAATCTTATTATCAACGCATCATATGTAGTATTCGCATTGATCCTTACAAAGCAACATTTTGGGCTCCTGCTGTTCATACTGGGCATTTCGCTGAATTACGGGAGCGTTTGCGGAATCACTTCTGAAGGCATTTATAATGTCATAAATCTTCGTTATGTAGGGTTCGGCTATTGGTCTTCGCTTATAACAATCATAGTGTCAGCTCTGTTCTTCATCCTTTATTATCGCGTGCTGGTCAGAAAATTCGTGCCGATCTTCATGCGCAACGAATACCAGAAAGAATGGGATACCATGTGGCTGGTGCCGGTATTCTTTTGTTTTGTCCACTATTACTGCATATGGACACAGCGTGGTGATTATGCAAAGGATCCATTCAATGTCATCAGCCTTATTATGATAAATATCGGCTCGCTGATGATATGTTATCTTGTGGCTTTTCTTGTCGAGCAGACGGCAATCCGTCAGAGCCTTGAAGCTGACAGGAAGGTCAATAACATGCAGAAGCGCCACTACGAGGACATTCAGGACAGTCTTGTCAAAACAAGGCAGACCCGTCATGATCTTCGCCAGCATCTTCGTCTTATTCAATCGTATCTTGATTCCGGAGATGTGGATGTCCTGAGAGAGTATGTGAAAAGTTATTCGCAGTCTCTGCCTGAGATCAAATATGAGAGTTATTGCGAAAACGAGACAATCAATACAATAGTGAACTATTACGCTGCCATGGCGAAGGAAAAGGAAATTGATTTTGAGGCAGCCATCAACGCGCCGGCCGACCTGTTTATCAGCGACCCGGAGCTGTGTGTGGTCATAGGCAACCTGCTTGAGAATTCGGTGGAGGCGGGATGCCGCTATCTGGAAAGCGCGGGAGCTTCAGACAAAGCACGACCGTTTGTGAGGATCCATGCGCGCGATGTTGCAGGCGCAACACTGATCATTACTGTGGATAACGGGCCTGCCCTTAAGCCGACACTGTACTATGACAGAAGGGCAGCCCGCCGCTCCGGCACAAGTGCAGATCGCAGGACATCCGCGAATGAACGCAGAACGCCGTTTCCGGGCGGTGGGGAAGCGTCAGCATCGTTGTATTTTTCATCAAAACACGATTCGGACGGAATAGGAATTGCGTCGGTGCGTTCAATCGCGGCCAAGTATAATGGCAGGGCAGATTTTGAATGGAAGGACGGCACTTTCAGTGCTTCGGTCCTTGTCTGCAACTCGCGCTGATTCAGGCGCATCTCGTGACAGGTCTATTGTTTATACACTCCGTTTCAGTTGATAATCAGTTAAAAGGAATTCCAATACAGGAATTCAAATAAAGGAAATAAAAGAACAGACATAAGTGTGAAACGGAGGGAACGAATATGACAAAGAGAGTGTTATCGTATCTTGCAACAGGATTGGCAGTAATTATTCTCACAGCAACATTGGGAGGCACGGCTGTATCAGCAAAGGCAAAAGCTAAAGACTTTACTCTTCTGGATGTAACATCAGATATGATAGATGTAGGTATTTATGCCGTAGGTGAAGACAATTCTGAAATAGTATTATCTTTGTTTACGGGACCGGACAAGAATCAGTATATTTCAATATTTGTTTTTGATGAAGATGGCGACGGAGATGTGCTCTGCGGCATACCGGTAGCGGATACATATACTGACGAAGACGGAATAGCATGGACAACGGCGGAAGCCACAGATGTTTATACAGGCGAGGATTTCACGGTCGGCTTTGCGGAAGATGACTATGGAAACAAGAAACTGCGAGGCGTTGCCAGATAAAATGAACTAAGGAAAGGACATGGGCTGCAAAACACCCGTGTCTTTTTTTATAAAGTTGTACTACTCTGCGTCGGGATTCACTGGTAAAATAGTACTGAACCAAACATTGTTATATCATCTTTATGAAATGCATCACAGAAGAGGCTCTCTATGGATAAGCAGGAGATTTATCAGCTGGTAGTTGATGAAATGCAGGCAGCTGTTTTTGAATGGGATCTCATAACGGGGGAATTCTATTGCACGGATAACTACCATAATTATGCCATGAGTACTGTTCCGCCGGAACTTATCCTTGCAAACAAGGGGCCTTCTGATTTGTTTTATCCTGATGATATGCCTGCAATTAAGAAGTTCTTTGCTGATACAGGCAGCGGAGAGCACAGGGCTGAAACTGTGCTGAGGCTTAAGCTGACTGCTGGCGGATACAGATGGTGCAAATTGATCGGCTTGTTCTATAAAGACGAAAACGGAAGACCATACCGCACTATCGGAATGATCATAGATATAGATGATTCGCTGAAGGCGCAGAAGGCTCTTGAAGACGCGAACTGGCAACTTGAGAAGCAGTACAGACATGAAATGTCAGAACTCAAGATGCTGGAGAAAGACAGCGAAGTAGCTATACAGTTTAATGTCACAAAAGACAAACTGATTTCGTATAGAAGTGCTCAGAAGTTTTACGGAGAATTTCAGGCTGGAGAAGAAGGCTCTGCTATACGGCCTGGTATCTCAGCCAAGATCCCGACACCGGAAGAAAGACGGATCGCAGACGATTTTTTTGATCGTAATAAAGCAATTGAACGCTTCGAAAAAGGGGAAAAGGAATTCTCGGCAGAATACAGAAGAAGGCTGATTAACGGGCGTCTGTGCTGGTTCCATGTGACGTGTCGTCTGGCAAAGGATGAAGATAATGGGGATCTGATCTCCTATACTTATATGCGCAATATTAATAAGGAGCGCATGAAGGAACTGACAGCTGAGGCAGTTATAGATAAAGAGACGGAATATGTTTTGCTCCTCAACACGGTATCGCATACGTCCATGCTCATTTTTATTAGGGATGGATATAAGGCTGATTACGCACTTTACGAGGAATTCAAATTAACCGATGTTACGGATAAGCACAGTTTCGATACCATCGATATGGAAGATAGAAAAAAGACGATCAAATTTTTCTGTGAGATGAATCTCATAGACAGATTAGTCAACGAGACGGTCATTACATCAACATACAGACGCTGTTATAAGGATGATTCTGTTCGCCGGAAAAAAATGCGTGCGTTTTATCTGGACAGCACTCATGAAGATATCGTGATCGATCAAAGGGATATAACCGACCTTTATGAAGAAGAACAGGAGCAGAAACGTGTTTTGCAGACAGCCCTCGATGAGGCTAATGCGGCGAACCGGGCCAAGAGCGAGTTCCTCTCGAGAATGAGTCATGATCTGCGCACCCCTATGAACGTAATAATGGGCCTGTCTTCACTTGCTCTGGATAGTGTTAATGATCCGGGGGAAATTGAAAAATCTCTTTCAAACATAATTGAGTCGTCCAAGTATCTCCTCAGCCTGGTCAATGACAGTCTTGATATGGAGAAGATCAACAGCGGAAAGCTCGTATTGAACCCTGTAGCTTACCCATACATCGACTTTTACAATGATGTAAATGCTGTCATTGGACCGATGTGCAAAGTCAGAAATATTTCGTTCGTGATCGATGATCCGGAAATGGTAAAGCCGATAATAGTAGCAGACAAAACACGTGTCGAGCAGATTTTTTACAACCTCCTCTCAAATGCTGTCAGATACACACAAAATGGCGGGAAGGTCGAAATGCTGACCAGAAACAGCGTGATCCGGAATGGCTGCGTAGAATTTGATTCTATCGTTCGTGATAACGGTGTCGGGATGAGCGACGAATTCCAAAAACATATGTTTGAGGCATTCGCGCAGGAAGAAAATGAAATCACGCCCCAGTATGGAGGAACCGGTCTCGGACTTACGATAGTAAGGCAATTGACAGACCTTATGGGTGCAGACATTTTTGTAAAGAGCAGGCTTGGTGAGGGAACTGAGATAAAGGTCCACTTTGTTTTTCCGGTTGCCAACGTAACTGACTTAGTTGTAAAAGAAAAAGCACCGGAGTCTTTTGAAAAGCTCTGCGGTAAACATGTTTTGCTTGTGGAGGATCATCCGCTTAACCAGATGATCGCTGAGAAGTTGCTTGATAAAGTGGGAGTAATTGTCACGTCTGTCGGAAACGGGCAGGAGGCGGTAAACAGATTCCGGGCGACTACGCCTTACTATTTTGATGCAATACTGATGGATATAAGAATGCCGATCATGAACGGACTTGATGCTACAAGAAAAATCCGCGCGCTCGATAAGCCTGATGCTGAGAAGGTGCCGATCATCGCTATGACTGCGAATGCCTATGATTCTGATGTCGAGGCATCACTGAAGGCTGGAATGAACGCTCATCTGTCAAAACCTATTGAGCCGGACAGGCTTTATGAAACGCTTTGTGAATTTATCAAATGAAAGCTCAGAAAGATTGTTTCAGTACGATTGACCGTAGCAGTCAAAGTATATAAAATGAAAGCCGGATGACCGCATGCAGCATGAAAATAACGATGTTGAGTCGATGCGTGAAAGCATGATGAAAATTCATGATGCAGGGCAGTATCTGCTCAGCATAATTAATGACAGTCTCGATTATCAGAGGATAGGAGCCGGTGGACTGAAACTGGAACCTGAAATTGTCCGTACAGAGCAGATGGTAAAGAGCATAACAGAACTTGCAATACACGCTAACAAGGATAAAAAGGTCGATGTAAGGGTTGTAAATAAAGGCGTCAACAACAGTGCATACATACTTGTTGATCCAATTCGTACGACACAGGTTTTCGTGAATCTGCTGTCAAATGTAATTAAATTCACTCCCGCCGGCGGTACGGTAGAGATAACAATTGAGGTCATTGACAGAAAGCCGGGCAAAGTACATGACCGTATATCAGTGTCGGATACAGGGATAGGAATGAGTGAAGAATTCCTGAAAAATGGTATTTTCAAGCCGTTTTCACAGGAACATAATGGAGTGACTCCGGTATATGCGGGGACCGGCCTTGGGCTTTCCATCGCAAAAGAACTCCTTGATCTTATGGGTGCAACTATCAAGGTCAAAAGTGAGCCTGGCGAGGGAACAACATTCACTGTGGATATTGACTTCGAAATTGTAAGCGATGAAAAGGCTGAGCAATTTCTTGAGTCGAAAGAAGAAAAGGAATCAGAACTTGAGCCAAAACTTGATGGAATTAAGGTGCTTCTTGTTGAAGACCACCCGCTTAATGCGGAAATTGCCATAAAGCTTCTGGAAAAGGTGGGGTGTGTGGTGACCTGGGCTGAGAACGGGGAAATCGGAGTTGATGATTTCATAAAGTCAGACATGTTTCAATATGATGCCGTTCTTATGGATATCAGGATGCCTGTAATGAATGGACTAGAGGCTTCCAAGGCAATACGCAGAATGGACAGGAGCGACGCGAAGAGCGTGCCGATCATCGCAATGACAGCAAATGCGTATGAAGATGATATAAGGGCATCAACGGAAGCCGGCATGAACGGCTATCTGACAAAGCCGTTCAATCCGCAGAAATTATATGAAACAATCGGCAAATGCCTGATATGAAGATGGCATAGAATCGCACTTTTTGGAGGGGTCGTAAACACGGCTCCTCCTTTTTTGCGCTATTGACATGAAGACGGCATACCTTGTGAGACTCTTCCGTGTGAGAATGACGTGACGGGTGTGAGATGTAAACCCCTGAATTTGATTACTAAATCACGGAGGAGAAAACGAACAATATGAAAAAGAAAGTCACAAGAATTCTTGCCATGATAATGATGGCTACGCTGGTCATTACCGGAGCACTGATGTCACCGATCGGAAAGATGAAGGTGGAGGCGGCAGTCGGAAATGTTTATGCAACAAATTTAAATATTGGAGATTATATAGAAGCTGGTGATACGGTAGAGGTGGGATGGAATCAACAAACATCAACTGCTCGTGGGGATTTGATGTATAGAGTAAACGGAGTCGTAGTAAGCCTTAACGAACGTATACTCGGAGGCACAAGTGGAACAATTACATTCAGTCAATTACAGCAATTTGCACCTGGGTATGACTATTATAAAGTAATTGACAAACAACTTGTCCTTCAAGGATTATACGATGTGCTGATCGAAGGCGTCAGTGGCACTCCAGGAGCAACTTCCACTTCGTCAAATTCCGGTTCAGTCTGTTCCCACACATATGAATGGGTGGAGACCGAGGCGGCTACTGATAC
>JAAZDA010000506.1 GCA_012512995.1 Clostridiales bacterium
CATGAGAGCATCATTTGTACAGTGCCTTTTTCTGAGCATAACAAGATGTTTCGTTGTATATGATGTGAACCTGTCATTGACAAAAGGCGAACCGTTCAATTCTTCGGTCATGGCTGCAATGCATGTCTACAATCAGGCATTTGTTTATAAGAACTACGGTGAAGGCCAGGCGGAGGCTCTTATCCTCTTTGTAATCTGCGCAATCGTAGGCATTACACAGGTCAAGATCGGCCAGAAGGGGGAGGTTGAAGCATGATGAACGACAGTGAAAAGGCAAAACGCAAAAAACAGATCACAAATATCATTATGATGATCGTGCTGATCATACTGCTCCTTATGTTCATAGCTCCTTTCATTCTGGTAGTAGTCAATGTATTCAAAACAAAGGGCGACATCAACTCTGATCCGCTGGCACTTATAGGCAAGCATGGTTTTACAATTAAGAACTTTCCTGAAGCCATAAAGAAAATGAACTTCTGGACTGTGTTCGGAAATTCAGTGCTTATCACATGCAGTGCAACAATACTCACGATCATGTTCTCAGCTATGGCAGCATTCGTGATCGCGCGAAATAAATGGAAAGCCACTGCGATCCTGTTCTCACTCATGGTCGCTTCGATGGTCATACCGTTCCAGGTCCTGATGGTCCCGATAGTGTCTGTATACGGAGGAATATTCAACGTTCTGAACCACAGGCTTACATTGATCCTTATGCATGTCGGCTTCTCGGTCTCAATGGCAACGTTTATGTTCGATGGGGCGATAAGGACTAACATACCTCTCGGTCTTGAAGAGGCGGCAGAAATAGATGGCTGCACGAGATGGCAGACATTCTGGAAGATTGTTTTCCCGCTGCTGTCCCCCACGATAGCCACTGTTACGATCATTGATGCCATGGCTTTCTGGAACGATTACCTGCTCCCGAGTCTTGTACTCGGCCGCAAGGAACTTTACACGATCCCGATTGCGACACAGGCATTTTACGGAACATATTCTACGGATATAGGGCTCGTTATGGCGGCTCTCCTCCTTGCGATGCTGCCTATCCTGATCCTATACATGTTCCTTCAGAAATATATTGTTTCCGGCGTTACATCGGGCGCGGTAAAAGGTTGAGTGCGTCCGGAATATGACGACAAGAGAGGCCTGCTTATATTGAAGACTGAAATGACCATAACAAGTAAATTTCTTGAACTGCCGATATACAGTGGCGAGAAGAGGCTTGATGGCCTGAGACTCCTCACGATCACGGATGCTCATGGCGGCTTTCTTTACCATTTTGTGCTTCCGGCAAAACAAGATATGAGCGGAAGTCCTGATTATTATGCAGGCCTCGATGTTTCAAGGTTCATTGGCCAAAAGCTGGTGATCGATACGGAAATGTCGGAAGAGTGGATCGAAGGGATCATTCAGACTGATGAAGAAATCACGGAATTCAAACATGAGGAGGCACACCGTCGTCCAGGTCTTCATTACACAGTGCCGTACGGATGGATCAACGATCCCAATGGACTGATTTACAAAAACGGAATCTGGCACTTGTATTACCAGCACAATCCAATGAATACTGAATGGGCCAACATGAGCTGGGGCCATGCAATAAGCCGCGATCTTATTCACTTCGAATATGAGGGCGACGTCATGTACCCGGACCTGAAC
>JAAZDA010000200.1 GCA_012512995.1 Clostridiales bacterium
AACAATAACAATAATACCGGCGACGGTCACATCGCGCTTTTCCAATCTTGCCGTGTCCGTGCCCAAGCGGCGCCGGGTTGCGGGTTACGCCCGCGTTTCCACGGAAAAGGAAGAACAGCATTCAAGCTATGAAGCGCAGGTGGACTACTACACCAAGTACATTAAGGAGCGCCCAGACTGGGACTTCGTGTTTGTATATACGGACGAGGGCATCTCGGCGACTAATACGAAGAAACGCGACGGCTTCAATCAGATGATTAAGGATGCGCTGGACGGTAAAATCGACCTGATAATCACAAAATCAGTCAGCCGTTTTGCACGAAATACGGTCGACAGTCTCACCGCCGTGCGAAAGCTCAAGGCGGCGAACATCGAAATTTACTTTGAAAAGGAAAATATTTGGACTTTCGACGCCAAGGGCGAGCTGCTCATCACGATAATGTCCTCGCTGGCGCAGGAGGAAAGCCGGAGCATTTCAGAGAACGTCACATGGGGATGGCGCAAGCGTATCGCCGACGGTAAGGTGTCCATGTCATACGGTCAGTTTCTCGGATACGAGAAGGGCGCGGACGGTACGCCGCAGATTGTGCCGGAGGAAGCGAAAATTGTGCAGTTGATTTACGCGATGTTCCTGCAGGGAAAAACACCCACCGGGATTGCCAAGCATCTCACGGCACAGGGCATTCCGACGCCCGGCGGCAAGGAACGCTGGCAATGCAATGTGGTCGAAAGCATTCTCACCAACGAGAAGTACAAGGGCGACACGCTTCTTCAAAAGACCTTCACGACGGATTTTCTGACAAAGAAGATGAAGCCGAATGAGGGCGAGGTGCCACAGTTCTATGTTACAGACAGTCACGATGGAATCATTGACGCCGAGGACTTCGATATGGTACAGGCGGAGTTCGCACGGCGTAAGGCATTAGGGCGCAGCTATAATTGTAAGAGCTGCTTTTCGGCAAAGCTGGTCTGTAGCGACTGCGGCGGCTTCTATGGCTCGAAGGTCTGGCACTCAACCGATAAATACCGCCGTGTGATATGGCAATGCAACAACAAGTTCAAAAAGGGCGAGAAATGTGCCACACCGCATCTGACCGAGGATGAAATAAAGGAGCGCTTCATCCGGGCGTGGAACGATATGCAGGACATTTGTCAATCGTTATGATTGTCACATTTGTTCCCGTGAATGTGTTTGCGGGCGGCGGTGATGAATTCACCGTCACTATATCCATGGAGGGTTTAACGCTCGGTCAGGGAATGTACGTTGAACCCGTGACCTACACGCTCGATGAAATAAACGCTCTTGTCGCTGATGATTACGGCGAGTACACGGAGGATAATCTGACAGCCGCAATAGTCACGGTTGCTATGTTCAAGGACAAGGATATCGAATGGAGTCAGACAGGAGATATTTCGAGTTTTTATCTTTCAGCAGTGAAAGATATTGATAAAGGAACGGTAAATATTCCGTCGATTATTACAGAAAACGACGGACCAGATAATGACAGTCACGATGGAAACGATGATGAATACCTGGGCGAATTCGACTACAACTGGATGTCCGGCTGGATGATCACCGTTGATAGTCTGATGATTCCTGTCGGAGCAGGTCAATATAATGTTGAAAGCGGTGCTGTTATCCGTTGGCAATTCACAGTAAACGGCTATGGCGCCGATCTGGGTTTTGATACCGGATGGGGATCGCCTTCTTACTTCACGGCTGCGAACAAAGATGATTTATACAGTGAATATGCGAAAGCAAACGCAGCAGGCTTGTTTGCTTCAAACGCAAGCGCAAAAGCCGACGCTCTTGCAGTGATGGAAAAGCTGACCGCAACGCAAACAGAAGTTGACGCTGCAAAGGACGCACTTGTCGCGCTCTCCGCACAAAGCAGCGCAGATTATAACGCCATTCTTAACGAAGCTATGACGCAGCTTGCCGCTACTGTTACCGCACCCGCGTTCGGAACTTCCGCAGGCGAATGGTGCGTACTTGATCTCGCACGCGGCGGTTTTTATGAGAAAGGCAACACATATTTTTCCGACTATTATGATCGTATCGTGCAGATAGTTAATACCAAAGCTGCTTCCGTTAACAAAAACGGTGCACTGCTCTCATTGAGAACAGCCTTTTTTGGTGCGGGTAACAGGACTTGCTTTTCTGCGGAAAAGCCGTCGCGGTCTAACAGTCCATCAGACTGTTCTCTGTACTGCCCCATCAAACCCTGTTACTTTTATTCCAAAACGAAAAAGCACCCACAAGTGGTACCTTTTCATTTTGTGAGAACAACCTAAAAAATTTTTGAAAAGCTCGTATGTAATTGCTACTGTAAAGCCTTACGTTTCTTCCTTGTTACACAGAATTCTATCAAAAGCAATAGTTTCTATCTCGTAACCTTCAAAAGAAAGGATTTTTTGTTTATTGTTGTTAATATCCACCGTGTCATCAGTAATTGTTACTTCTTCTAAGACAAATTTGTCATTGTTGGTATATACCGTATAATTAAAGCTTCTTATAATTATCCTTATACAAGGCGTTCTGTTAATACTTTAAAGCTCGGCTTTGTCACATATGACGAATATGTAATCTTGCCACTAAATTCGAGTACTTTTTGAAATCTGTATCTTATTGCGGGGGCAGTTATGTACTCGAGCACTCTATCCTTAGGTAACCATTTCACCTCACTGGTCTCGTCCGAGGTAGCTAATTCACCGCCCTCGTAGTGGCAAATAAAATCTAGCATAACCTTTGTCGGCACCTCGGTTTTCCCGTCATAAAACAAATGCTTGCCGACATTCGAATAGATCCCGCAAAGGCATTGAACAGAGGCATTTACTCCGCTTTCCTCACGGATCTCGCGCAGTACTCCTGCTTCAATATCTTCCCCAACCTCAATCTGTCCGCCTGTGCAATCCCAGCCTCTGTTGTTGGTTTTCACTATAAGGATATTCCCCATGTCATCAAAAACGTAGCCTGCTGCGGCGACGATATGTGTTGGAAAAGTCATGATTTCCTCCAATTACAGATATGTCTTTAAAGATATTTCAAAATACTTGTTGATGATATCGCGCTAAAGGGGGCAATAAACAAAAAAACTCAATCTTAACAATCGAGCTTTTTGTGTGCCGAGGCACTCGGCTGGTGCGGGTAACAGGACTTGAACCTGCATGAAATTGCTCTCACATGGACCTGAACCATGCGCGTCTGCCAATTCCGCCATACCCGCATATTAAATTGTGACTTGAATTCTTTACTCGACACAAGTCAGTCGAGGCAAGTAAATGTCCCTGTCGTAGCGTGACCGGAACCATGCGCGTCTGCCAATTCCGCCATACCCGCTTATTAAATTTTG
>JAAZDA010000201.1 GCA_012512995.1 Clostridiales bacterium
CCTGTTCTTTATGGAACCGTTGAACGCAGGTACTCTGACCTTCAGGATAGAGAATTTTTTGCGCTGGATGTCGTCAAAAAAGGCCCTGTTGTATATTCCGGTCAGAGCATCAATATATATCTTCTCGCTCTTGATGCTCGCAACAACACCTACGGTTCCGATCGCGACCGACAGGCACATGACCGAAATTCCGTAGAACAGCAGCTGCGCCATGAATCCCAGCACAATAGGAACAAGAAAATAGTCAAGCGGGAAATATCGGACCCTGCCGAAGCGCCGTTCATACTTATTCTTCGCAATGCAGGTATACAACATCAGTCCGAACGTCATCAATGCGAAGAATGAGAAAGCCGGACCACGACTATACACGTTGTTCTCATCAATTGTAAAGACCCATCCGGTAAAACTATTGACAATAATGAGTGCGAACGAAATTCCCGCAACGACATATATATACTTCTTCAGTTTTGCAAGTCGCTCATTGTCGCGGTATAGATGATACTCCTGGAACATCACCCACTCACATATGATCACGACATCTATAACGAACATGAATGAATTGCCGGCCAGCGAGAGAAAACTAAACAGCAATCCCGGTCTGCCATCGACCCCGAAATCAACAATGTCCACCGCAGACCCGATGATTGTCAGCAGCATCGCTGTCACCATCGTCCGATTCTCAAATGTTTTGACACGAAAAAAATCCTGATTGCACAGCAACAACACGATCAGGATTTCTATTGATGTCAGGTTTGCGATAACTACCGCTTATCAGCGGTCTACAAGTACCCACGTTTCATGTCAGTGCAAGGTCAGCTCTGCGAAGCAGGAAATCCACGATATTGACATGTGCTATTCCGTCATGGCTCATGTCGATTTTATCAAGCGACAAAACATATTTCGGAGACGCATCAGTTATATTTGAAAAAGCTCCGAATTCCCTCTTTATAGTCTCTTCACCCGACAAAAGATATGACATCTGGAGAAAACACTTTTTACCGCCCTTTATCGCCACAAAATCGACCTCACCCTTATATGTTTTGCCGGTGTAAACTGTAAAGCCTCTTGTAAGCAATTCATTGTAAACAACGTTTTCAAGGAAAAAGGTGTCCTCGTAATTATTCGAATTTGTATTGATAATACGGAAGCCCGAATCGACCGCATAGAAGGAACCAAGTTTCATCAGATCCGCTTTATCAGTTTTTTTATCAGAGACAAAACATCGACTTTCGGTTCTGTTCCTCTCACAAGACCGCGAAGTCCTGGAAAGTGACGGATCAACATTATGACCGCATAGATCACGGCAATTACAGCACATTCTCTTCCTGACCAGATTGCGCAAAACACAGCAAACACCGCCGGGATCACAATAGCTCCAAGAGGCAGTGAACATGAAATAAAGGTAACTATCATACCGGCGATAAGAGAAATGAAGCCACAAACAGGTTCAATAAGGACAATGGCAGCACAGCTGCATGCGACACCTTTTCCGCCCTGGAATCTGTGATATAAAGGCCAGTTGTGGCCGACAATGCATCCCAATCCCGTCCATGCTGCAGCGAGCATGGCATGTTCCGGAAACAGAATTAACCTTGTAATCAATATGGGAATAACAGTTTTGCCGAGATCTCCTGCAAGAACGATAAGACCGGTGATGAATCCGTACTGCGCCATGACATTAGCCATCCCCGGGTTGCCAGAGCCGATTTTGAAAACACTCTTTCCGTCTTTTATTCTGACAACAATGTCCGCAGTCAGAACACTACCGAATAAATACCCGAGAACAACGCAGACAAGTCTGAACATACTGACGCGACTCCTTCTCAAACTTTAATGGCGACAGGCACCATCTGGCCCGATACTTGTCCTGCATCATTGATTCAAATTGCATATATTCACGCCTCCATTCTCCATTACTGCGCTTGAAACGGACATTATTGTCAACCTGCTTTATCCAATTGCTCTTATCGAGCTTCTCCGCGACCTTCGGGTCATTAATATAATTTATAAACTCTTTAAGTTCAGGAGTAACTGCCCCTCAGTCCCTGCG
>JAAZDA010000202.1 GCA_012512995.1 Clostridiales bacterium
CCTAACTCTGCACTTCGTAAGATCGCCAGAGTTCGCCTTTCTAACGGAATCGAAGTTGCATCATACATTCCGGGAGAAGGCCACAATCTTCAGGAGCACTCGGTCGTTCTGATCAGAGGCGGAAGAGTCAAGGATCTGCCCGGAACAAGATACCACATTATCCGTGGAACTCTTGATACAGCCGGTGTTGCAGACAGGAAACAGGCTCGTTCCAAGTATGGCGCTAAGAGACCGAAAGCTGGTAAGTAATAGTTATTCCTGAATTGAAGATTGTTTAGTGTTGGATTCTATTTCGCTTATAAGTAAGATAGAAAACACGACACGAACGCAGTTTCATTCGTGAGTACCTGTGAATTATCCAGACGATTGCATCGTATGATAAGGAGGGAAGAAAGTGTCACGTAAAGGACATATTCAGAAAAGAGAAGTCCTCGAAGACCCCTTATACAACAACAAAGTCGTTACCAAGCTGATCAATGCCGTCATGTATGATGGCAAGAAGTCCGTAGCGCAGAAGATTGTATATGGAGCTTTCGCAAAGGCAGAAGAGAAGACAGGCAAGCCTGCAGTAGAAGTTTTCGAAGCAGCGATGAATAATATCATGCCCGTTCTTGAAGTAAAGGCAAGACGTATCGGTGGTGCCACATATCAGGTTCCTCAGGAAGTAAGACCTGAGAGAAGACAGGCACTTGCTCTTAGATGGCTCGTTGATTACTCTCGCAAGAGAGGTGAGAAGACCATGGAAGAGAAGCTCGCAGGAGAGCTCCTGGATGCGTTCAATAACACGGGCGCTTCCGTAAAGAAGAAGGAAGACATGCACAAGATGGCAGATGCAAACAGAGCGTTCTCACATTACCGCTTCTGATCATCAACCGACCACGTGCACATATCTTAGGAGGAGAAACCTGTGGCAGAGGAAAGACAATATCCCCTGGAGAGAACCAGGAACATCGGTATTATGGCACATATCGACGCCGGCAAGACAACTCTTACCGAGCGTATACTGTTCTATACCGGTGTGAATTATAAAATCGGTGAGACATACGAAGGCACTGCGACCATGGATTACATGGCACAGGAGCAGGAACGTGGTATCACCATCACATCAGCGGCAACAACCTGCCACTGGACATTACAGCAGTTCGGCAAAACAAAGCCGGGCGCTCAGGAGCATCGCATCAATATCATTGATACTCCAGGCCACGTAGACTTTACAGTCGAGGTCGAGCGTTCACTTCGTGTTCTTGACGGCGCTGTCGGTGTCTTCAGTGCAAAGGAAGGTGTCGAGCCTCAGTCTGAAAACGTATGGCATCAGGCGGACGGATTTAATGTTCCGCGTATGGCATTCATCAACAAGATGGATATCGTAGGTGCTGATTATTTTCACGCGGTCGAGCAGATCCGTGACAGACTGAAGAAGAACGCAATAATGATTCAGATCCCGATCGGAGCAGAGGATGCCTACATGGGTCTTGTCGATCTGTTCGAGATGAAGGCTTATATTTACAACGATGATAAGGGCGAAGATATCACTGTCGAGGATGTTCCTGCAGATCTTAAGGAAATCGCTGACAAGTATCACACCGAGCTTGTCGAGAAGGTCTGTGATCTTGATGACGACCTTATGATGGAATATCTCGACGGCAAGGAACCCACGATCGAGGCCATGAAGGCAGCACTCCGCAAGGCGACCTGCGAGTGCAGAGCATTCCCTGTATGCTGCTGTTCAGCTCATAAGAACAAAGGTATTCAGAAGCTCATCGATGCTGTAATCGAGTTCATGCCTTCACCTATCGATATACCGGCTGCAAAAGGCACGGATATGGATGGAAATGAAATTGAAGTAGAGTCAACAGATAACGGACCGTTCGCGGCTCTTGCATTCAAGATCGTAACTGATCCGTTTGTCGGAAAACTTGCTTTCTTCCGTGTTTATCGCGGCAAAGCAAATGCCGGCTCATATGTACTTAACAGCACCAAGGACAATAAGGAGCGTCTCGGACGTATTCTTCTTATGCACGCTAACAAGCGTACTGATCTGGATGAAGTTTTCGCAGGTGATATTGCTGCTGCTGTCGGTCTCAAGAACACATCGACAGGCGACACGCTCTGCGACGAACAGCACCCTCTGATCCTTGAGTCTATGGAATTCCCGGATCCGGTCATCGAGCTCGCAATTGAGCCCAAGACCAAAGCCGGCCAGGCTAAACTGGTCGATGCTCTTCAGAAACTTTCAGAATAGGATCCTACTTTCAGAGCTCACACGAATTCAGAAACAGGTCAGACAATCATCGCCGGAATGGGCGAGCTGCATCTGGAGATCATCGTCGGCAGACTTCTTCGTGAGTTCAAGGTTGAAGCTAACGTTGGTGCACCTCAGGTCGCATATAAGGAAACATTTACAAAGCCTGTTGACCAGGAGTACAAGTACGCCAAGCAGTCAGGTGGTCGTGGACAGTATGGACATTGTAAAGTCAAGTTCGAGCCCATGGACGCTAACGGTGAGGAACTGTACAAGTTCGATAACGCTGTAACAGGCGGTAACATCCCGAAGGAGTACATCCCCGCTATCGGAGAAGGTATTGAAGAAGCGATGAAGGCCGGATCACTCGGCGGCTATCCTGTTGTCGGTATCCATGCGACTGTATATGATGGTTCTTATCATGAAGTCGATTCATCTGAGATGGC
>JAAZDA010000203.1 GCA_012512995.1 Clostridiales bacterium
GCTGTTGAAGCACTTGCCCGCTGCGGAGTCGGGACTCTTGATATAATTGACAATGACAAGGTGTCGATCACAAATCTCAACAGGCAGATACTGGCAACACATGAGACAATAGGAAGATACAAGACAGATGTTGCAGAAGAGAGAATACACTCGATAGACCCGGACATAACGGTGAATAAATACTGCACATTCTATCTGCCGGACGGGGACACTTGTTTTGACTTCGGGGCATGGGACTACGTAGTGGATGCGATCGACACCGTGACCGGCAAGATAGGAATCATCATCGAAGCGGGGAAGGCCGGCACGCCCGTCATTTCCTGCATGGGGTGCGGCAACAGGCTGGATCCGACAAAACTCGTGGCGGGCGACATTTATGAGACGGAGAACGATCCGTTATCCCGCGTGATGCGAAGAGAACTCAGGAAGCGCGGAGTGCGCAGCCTCAAGGTCGTGTATTCCACAGAAATTCCGGTGCCATGCGTGTTTTCCGGGGACGAGAGTTCAATTCATGACACACGCAAAACACCTCCGGGATCTACATCATTTGTTCCGCCGGCAGCAGGGGCGATCCTGGCTTCAGTTGTAATACGAGATATCACAGGAAGAAATGACAACAGGTAATTGTTTTTATGACACAGGGAGTTTTATGAAAACAGCAGCACTTGTAATATTCATAGCAGTATACGCAGTGATGATCCTGCTGCCAAAACGCAGGGTATGGGGAGCACTTGCAGGAGCGGTGCTCTTTGTGATCCTTGGAATTGTAGGTTTTGGCGACCTTGCAGGTACAATAGACTTCAATGTCCTTCTGATGATCGCGGGGATGATGATCACTGTTTCATATTTCGGGATGTCAGGAATGCCTATGAAGATAGCAGACGGTATACTTGATAAGTCCAAAGATCTGAGAATGGTGATAATAGCGCTTTCACTTTTTGCAGGTATTATTTCGGCGTTTATTGATAACGTGGCTACTGTGCTTATGATAGCGCCTGTTGCCATAGCGATATCGAAGAAACTGAAGGTCTCGCCGATTCCCATGATAGTTTCAATCGCAGTCTCGTCAAATCTCCAGGGAGCCGCGACTCTTGTCGGCGATACGACGTCGATAATGCTGGGCTCATATGCGCGCATGACGTTCGCGGATTTCTTCTTCATGAACGGAAAGGCCGGGATATTCTTTGCTGTCGAACTTGGTGCACTCTGTACGATCCCGGTAATGATGAAGATCTTCGGAAAGCTTAGACAGCCGGTTGAAGCAAAGGAAAAGACTATCGTAAGAGATTATGTGCCGACAGCTGCCCTCGACATGACGATAATCACTCTTATAATCGCATCATTCTTCCCGGACAGACCGGATATGACAAATGGTGTTGTGTGTATGTTATTTGCGCTGATCTGTGTCATATGGTCACTGATCTCGACACATAAGAATGCGCAGGTGAAGACGGCAGTGTCTGAATTTGACTGGCAGACCATCCTGCTTCTGGCATCGCTCTTTGTTGTCATTGGCGGGATAACCAACGTAGGGATCATTGATGATATTGCTGACTTTTTCGTGAAGATAGGCGGGGATAATTATTTCCTGCTGTACACACTTGTAGTGTGGGGTTCAGTTCTTATATCTGCTTTTATAGACAACATTCCATATGTGTCGGCGATGCTTCCTGTCATAGCGGGAATATCAAGAATCATGGGCATAGAGCCATACCTTCTGTATTTCGGACTTCTGTGCGGCGCGACACTCGGGGGCAATCTCACCCCGTTCGGCGCCTCCGCAAATATTACAGGAATAGGGATCCTGCGGAAGAACGGATATGAAGTTTCAACAAAAGATTTCTGCAGGATAAGCGTTCCGTTCACACTTACTGCCGTGACCGCTGGATATGTTTTCCTGTGGTTCATGTGGAGATGAATATGGCTTTTCCGCCAGCAATTGTGTATCTGATAACGCCGGGCAGTGTCTCTGCGACAAATGGAGAATTTGAGGAGCGCGAGGCAAATCCCGGACCGACGGTCCAGGTGGCTTCGGCATCTATGATTGCAAGATCCGCCGCTGCACCGACAGTGATACGTCCTGCCGGAAGGTGATACAGATCAGCGGGACTTTGTGTCATGAGATGCACGAAATCAATAAGTGCCAGTTTCTTTGTATTTACAAGCTCTTTAAGCCCAAGAGAGAAGGCAGTCTCAAGTCCTGTCATCCCGCTTGGAGCTTCCATAAAAGGCTTTGCTTTTTCTTCGGCTGTGTGCGGCGCATGGTCAGTCGCAATTATGTCTATAGTCCCATCAGCAAGGCCCTCTATTATGGCCTGCCTGTCCGCTTCGGTCCGAAGCGGCGGATTACACTTGGCGTTAGTTCCGAAGCGAAGTACAGCATCTTCAGTGAGTGAGAAATGATGAGGCGACGCCTCGGCGTGAATGCGGTCTGAGCCGCCTGCCTGTAATTTGGCCTTCCTTACAAGATCCACAGATTCTGCGGCGCTTATGTGTTGTATCACGACGTTTGCGCCGGTATTAAGAGCTATATCCAGATCACGTTTTACCATGGAAATTTCCGCCTGCCTGTCGGCACCTTTGATCCCAAGAGCCCTCGCGGCAGCGCTCCCTGCATTTACACCTGCGCCATGAACGAAAGAGGGGTCCTCCTCATGGAGCGACACCGGGACATCAAGTTCTGCAGCCTTTTCAAATGCCGATCTCAGCAGAGCAGCATTCATTATCGGTTTCCCATCGTCAGTGAAGCCTACCGCTCCGGCATATTTCAAATCTTCAAAACAAGTGAGCTCCGATCCTTCCATTCCTCTGGTCACATTTGCGCAGCTGTATATATGTACCGGCGTCCTGCGTCCTTTTTCAAGTACATCCCGCAGAACGCCAACATTGTCGACAGGTGGCTTAGTGTTAGCCATCATGACTATGGAGGTGTATCCGCCCTTCGCGGCGGCTGCTGCGCCGGAACCGATATCTTCCTTCAACGGGAATCCGGGATCACGGAAATGAGAATGCGTGTCAACAAGCCCGGGCAAAACAAGAAGACCGCCCGCGTCGATAATCTTCAGGGGTTCATTGTCGGGGAGAGCACCGACTGCTTCTGTGACTGCGGTCTTGCGCCCCATAAC
>JAAZDA010000204.1 GCA_012512995.1 Clostridiales bacterium
TGCTGTCCGGCTCTGACTTCTGGCACACCAAAAAAGTCGACCGACTTGGGGTCCTGGCGATAATGGTCAGCGATGGCCCTCACGGTCTGCGCAAGCAGGACATGGAAGGCGACCATCTCGGAGTGAACGACAGTATAAAAGCAGTATGTTTCCCGCCGGCATGCGCGACAGCGTGCTCATTTGACGCGCCGATGATGACATCAGTCGGCGAAGCAATAGGCGAGAGCTGCCAGCACGAAGACCTTGCGGTAGACCTTGGCCCGGCAGTGAATATCAAGAGATCACCGCTGTGCGGCCGCAACTTCGAATATCAGTCGGAGGATCCGCTTCTTGCAGGCCGTATGGCCGCGGCTGAGGTCAGGGGCCTCCAGTCAAAACATGTGGGTGCGAGCGTCAAGCATTTCGCAGGTAATGACCAGGAACACCGCCGCATGACAAGCGATTCAGTCATTGACGAGCGAACGCTCCGCGAGATCTATCTGCGCGCGTTCGAAATAATCGTCAAAGAGTCACAGCCCTGGACAGTGATGTGCTCATATAACAAGCTGAATGGCGAGCAGGTATCAGAAGACCGCTGGCTGCTTAACGATGTCCTCAGAGATGAATGGGGCTTCAAAGGCCTTGTTGTCAGCGACTGGGGAGCTGTCCGCGACAGAGTAAAGGGCGTACACGCGGGACTGGACCTTGAGATGCCGACATCAGGCGGCGTGAACGACGCTGAAATAGTAAAAGCCGTGAACGATGGCAGACTTGATATAAAGGATGTAGATCTTGCGGTAAAACGTGTTTTGACGCTTATCGATGAATATGAGGAGAACAGGAAGCCTGAGACACCGTGGAATAAGGACGAACAACATGTAATGGCAGCGGCAGTGGAAGAGAACTGCGCGGTCCTTCTGAAGAACGGGCCTTATATTGACCCTGACATGAAACGCGACGGCATAGATCTGCACGATCCTGTCAGCGTTGTCATGGGCGGACCTGCAAGAGAACGCGATGAGAATCAGCCACCGATCCTGCCTATCAGGAAGGGAATGAAGGTCGCTTTCATCGGAGAATTTGCGGAGCACCCGCGCTATCAGGGCGGAGGAAGCTCACATATCAACAGTTTTAAGGTGGAATCAGCGCTCGACGCGGCGAAAGAGGACGGACTCGATATCACTTATGCTCAGGGGTATTCACTGGATGACAGCGGCAATGAAAATTCCAGGAAGGATGATCTTCTCTCGGAAGCGGTGACGGCAGCACTTGAAGCTGACATAGCTGTTGTTTTTGCGGGGCTCCCTGAATCATTTGAGTCTGAGGGATACGACCGCGCTGACATGAAGATGCCGGAGAACCAGCTCTCACTCATCATGGCAGTCTCGGCGATCAATGATAATACAGTCGTTGTTCTTCACCACGGGTCACCGATTGAGATGGACTGGGCTGACGACAGAAGCGTCAAGGCGATCCTTGACATGTACCTCGGCGGACAGGCTGTGGGACGCGCTACTGTAGATCTTCTCTGGGGCAAGGCAAATCCTTCGGGACATCTTGCTGAATCAATACCGTATCACCTTGAGGATAACCCGTCTTATCTGTATTACGGCGGAGAAGGTGACAGGACAGAGTACAGAGAAGGCGTTTTTGTGGGTTACCGTTATTACGACAAGAAGAATATGCCGGTCAGATATCCGTTCGGCTACGGTCTTTCATACTCTGAGTTCGCGATCACAGGGATGGAGATAGAAACGGACGGAAGTGACAGCGCTCTCGTAATGGATGATAACGCCACAGTAAAAGTCCGCGTAAAAGTCACGAACAAGAGCCATGTAGCAGGCAGTGAAGTCGTTCAATTATATGTCGGAAAGCCGGTGAGCGATGTTATAAGACCTGTGAGAGAGCTCCGCGCATTTGCGAAGATCCCGCTGGGGCCGCTTGAGACAAAGACAGTTGAATTTGCCCTCGACAAGAGTGCTTTTGCTTACTGGGAAAACAAGATCCACGATTGGTATGTTGAGAGCGGAGAGTATGTTATCTATGCCGGAGATTCATCAAGACGTCTGACCTGCGAAGGAAAGGTAAAACTTGCTGCACCGTCAAAACTTCCCCATGTATGGGATGATAATTCGACTTTCGGGGACATAATGGATGACCCTGAAGCAATGAAGATCTTTGCGCCGATCCTTGAATCATACATGAAGAGCAGCAGCCTTGTTTCGGACAGCGATGCGTCAAAAGATGCAATTTCGCCGGCAATGCTGAAACGCATGATGGAATACATGCCGGTAAGACAGCTCCTTTCATTTGCACCCGGAGCGATCGGAAAACAGGAGATCGAGGCACTGATCGACAAACTGAATGAAATGAAATAAGGTCAGGAGTTTTCGCTGGAAACGTAGTGATAAAAGCCTTTTCACAGACATATACAGCTGTGTCTGCGGAGAGGCTTTTTCTGTGGAATAAACATTGTCCGCCAGCAAGACCATGAACATAAGAGACTTAAGAGAAATATATAAAGGTTAATGCACAAAAACGCCCAATTTTACGAAAACGAAATAATCGAAAAACAGCCAAAACGGCAATTCTGGAACGGCAAATGCTGCGAAAACGTTTGATGAATGCACATATAATGCCGAATATAAGCAGAAAAATGACGAATAATCAAGTAAATACGCTACTTTGAAA
>JAAZDA010000205.1 GCA_012512995.1 Clostridiales bacterium
ATAGGAGTACAAATGAACAAAAGTAATGATAAAAACTCAGTAAATGAAACAGAAGTCATGCCGTCTGTAATTCTTGTCGGATTGCATCTTGAGGATAGCAGGGAGGCGGGAACTGAAAAATCGCGCCATAAGTTTGAACGCTCGATGAAGGAACTCGGTGCACTGGCTGAGGCTGCAGGACTAAGTGTCAGGGACACATACACGCAGAATGCCGATGCTGTAAATGCGGGAACTTTCATAGGAGCCGGTAAACTCACAGAGATCAGGGCATATATTGATATGTGTGATTCAGACGGTGTGCCTGTGGATGCGGTCATTTTTAATGAAACATTGTCTCCGATACAGCTGCGCAATCTGTCAAATGCGTTCGACTTGCCGGTGATGGACAGGACGGCACTTATTCTGAATATATTCTCTGAAAGGGCAATGACGAGAGAGGCGCGTCTCCAGGTGGAGTACGCAAGACTTCAATATATGTTGCCAAGGCTTCAGGGACTTCACCGCGAACTCGGCCGTCAGGGCGGCGGGAGCGGTGCCACGAGTAATAAGGGAGCCGGCGAGAAAAAGATAGAACTTGATCGCAGGCATATTGAGCAGAGAAGCGCAGAACTTCGAAGAGAGCTTGAGGCTGTTGACGGGGAGAGAGCTACTCAGAGGCAGAAGAGGATAAGTTCCGGAATATCGCGTGTTTCGCTTGTGGGATATACAAATGCAGGAAAATCGACGATCCTCAATGAGATGCTTGATCTCTATGGAGCCGATGAAGAGAAGAAAGTCCTCGAGAAGGATATGCTCTTTGCCACACTCGATACGACCGTAAGACGCATAGATCCGGGATCACAAAGACCGTTCCTGCTCTCTGACACCGTAGGCTTTGTGAGCGAGTTGCCGACATCGCTCATAAAAGCGTTCAGATCGACACTCGAAGACGCGGCATATGCAGATATGCTGCTGATAGTGACTGATCTTTCTGATCCGGACTGCGCATCTCAGATGCAGGTAACTATTGACACTCTTAAGGAAATCGGGGCCGGTGGTGTGCCGAGGATATTTGTTTTCAACAAGAGCGACATTACAGGCGCGGAGGCACTGCCGCATCTTGATGGAATGAGTTCTGATGACGGCATCATAACCATAAGCGCGAAGAACAAAAAGGACATCATGCGTCTCACAGATCTGATCGAGTGTAAACTCGGCGAAATGCGTATCGAATGTGATATGCTTATACCATATTCCGACGGAAGCGCGCTCGGGCCGCTTAAGGAAGACGGATGCCTTGAAGTACGGGAGTATACGGAGACCGGCACAATGGTGCATGTCACAGTGAGAAAAGAACTGTACGAAAAATACAGGAAGTATGTCACAAAATAAAAGTGCAAAAAATTGAATGGAGAAAAGCGATTATGTTTATTACATGTCTTGATCTTGAAGGAGTACTTGTACCGGAAATCTGGATAGCGTTTGCAGAGGCGAGCGGAATCCCGGAGCTTAAAAGAACGACACGCGATGAACCTGATTACGATAAGCTAATGCGTTGGAGACTCAGTATCCTTAAGGAACACGGACTCGGGCTCAAGGAAATACAGGATACAATAGCGACAATAGATCCGATGCCGGGAGCAAAGGAATTCCTCGATGAACTCCGCTCATTCACGCAGGTCATCATAATAAGTGATACTTTTACACAGTTTGCCAGCCCGCTCATGAAGAAGCTGGGGTGGCCCACAATATTCTGCAACTCGCTTGATGTCGCTGATGACGGGGAAATCACGGGCTTTCGCATGCGCGTAGCTGATTCAAAACTCAATACGGTGAAAGCACTGCAGTCAATCGGTTTTGAGACCATCGCGGCGGGTGACAGCTACAACGA
>JAAZDA010000206.1 GCA_012512995.1 Clostridiales bacterium
AACTCCTCACTGCCAAGTTCATATACGGAAGTATCTACATTACTGCATTTGTTTTGCTGCAGCTGCTCGTTGTATTTGTTACTGGTGCCGGCGAATGTGGAGTGCCTTCGATTCATGACATAAGCCGCTACACCGCGGACACACTTCTGGTGAGCCTGATACTATTGCTGCTTCATATGGAGCTGTCACTGTATTTCGTCAATCAGGCTGTCACGATAATCGTCGGTGTTGCCGGATCCTTCATGGGATTCTTTCTTCTGTTCATGCAGGATCATCTGCTGTACCTCACGAACCCCTGGAGTCTTTATGCAGCCACAGGTTTCATTCTCATGGATTGGGATCCTGATACGCGAGTGATCAGATACTACCACGGTGAAGTGGTTCCTCACGCTCAGATAGCGGCTCTGGTCTGGTTATCAATTCTGGTGCTGACCGCCATCTTCCTCAATCATCATTCTGAAGAAGAACAGTTACATATCAGGTCGTTACGCACCTCACAAAAGAAAAGTGAAGGAGCAGAGCGCAGCATCACCTTTTCACGTCTACCGGTGGAATTCATAAAGCTTCGCCGTTCGCCGATATGGGTGGCCTTTCTTGCGCTGCCTGTTATTTCTGCACTTCTTGGAACGATAAACTATGTGGCAAACATCGACGTTCTTGAATCCAAATGGTACAGTCTCTGGTCACAGCATTCGCTCTTTCTGGCACTGCTTTTCATGCCACTTCTGATTGCGGCCTTCTGTTCTTTTCAATGGCACCTGGAGCATACCGGAACAAACTGGAATATGGTAATGACTGCTACGACCCCGGTGCGGCTGGTTATTGGAAAGATAACAACAGCCGTGATCTTTACTGTAATTACCGTTTTCTGGATCGTTGTCCTTTACATCCTGAGCGGTCTTATCATTCATATTGACGCGCCAATCCCCCATGAGCTCCCGGAATGGATCATCTGCGGCATCATCGGCGGAATCACCTGCTGTTGTGTTCAGACCCTGCTCTCGATCGTGATACGCAATTCTGCGCTTCCTATCGGTATTGCCATCATGAGTTCACTTTCTGTCTTCATTCTGGCGAACAAAATAAAGTGGCTGATCTATCTTGATCCACACACTCTTCTCTCTCTCGGCCTTCGCGCGAACAACCCCGAGATGGTGATAAATATAGGTTATTTCCTGCTCAGCTGTTTTCTATGGAGCATGATGAGCATCATCATAAGCATTCTGTATCTTAGAAAAACTGACATAACAACACACTGAAAAACGCACTCAAAAAGGAGATTACAATGAGCAATTACATTATCAAAACTGAGAACTTATGCAAGACCGGCAGGATTTCCAATATTGATCTCTGCGTCCCTGAGGGAGCAGTATACGGTTTCCTTGGTCCTAACGGAGCCGGCAAAACAACCACTTTAAAACTCATTCTCGGTCTTATCCACCCGGATTCCGGATCAATTTATTATGATGGAATTCTCTTCACCGCAAAGAACCGATTCACTCTGCTTCGGGAGACTGGGTCGCTTATTGAGAGCCCCAGCTACTATGGGCATCTTACGGGCGCAGAAAATATGGAGATAGTAGCAAAAATGAAGGGGCTTGATGCCTCTGATGTGAATGATGTTTTGCATGAAGTGCGCCTCTACGGGCAAAAAGACAAGAAAGTATCCAGATATTCTCTTGGTATGAAGCAGCGGCTCGGACTAGCAATGGCTTTGCTTGGAAGGCCCAAACTTCTGATACTGGATGAGCCCACGAACGGTCTTGATCCAGCCGGCATTCAGGAGATACGCGAACTCATCCGCTCTCTCCCGTCTGCCATGAATATGACAGTTATAGTCTCCAGTCATATGCTTTCTGAGATAGAGCAAATGGCAAATGTTGTTGGCATAATTAACAACGGTGAAATGGTCTACCAGGGACTTCTTGCTGATCTGGATCCGCAGGGCAATCAGCTGGAGAATGTTTTCCTCGAGCTGACATGCCGGAGTGAATCGTTGTGATACCATTTATCTGACTGTTATCTTTCAGTCCCTGATTCCCTTGCATAACGGGATCAGCATGAGCAGCACTACTATGCCTGCCAGCCCGATTATTATTCCGAGGATCATATTTGCCCAGACCATTGTCAGGCACATTCCTATGCCAAGTGCAAGAGATCCGATCAGAGCAACTGCTACGATGCCTACAGTTTTGCCTGTCACATGAACAGGAGCTTTGTGCTCCATTTTTCTCCACACCATAACGGTGATGAGTGCCAGCACGAGGCCTATGCAGCCCATTCCTATGCCGGGTTCAAATGCATTCCATTCAGGAAGCATTGCCATGCACATTCCAAGTGCGAAGAATACCATGCTTATCGTTCCCATTACCAGCGCTACAAAATTACTCTTTTTCATCAATCTTTCCTCCATCTTTGTGTGTTTTGTTTTTGATGAAGTAATCTTATCGCGCTGGTGTTTGTGTTCTGTTTGAGTTATGTTAAAGTTTCATTAATCCGACAGGAGTTTATGTCCCTTTTCGCAGATTGCATACACCTCATCGCGCTTGGCCTCTATAAGTGGCGCGACCTGCTCAGTTTTCTTCTTTTCTATGTATCTATATATGAAATATGGCATGATCCATCCAGCGAATCCCGGTATTGCCAGAATGACGCATAGAGCGATCATCGGCGGTTCATGAGTGACGGCAAAGACTGATCCTGCCATGAATGCACAGCCGAAGATCCCGATCATCAGGGCGATCATGGTCGCTATCATATGTCTGGACTGCTCCAGCACCGCGATCTGCCGCATGCAGTCCTCGTAATACTTCTCAAGTCTTATGAGTTCGGTCTTGTTAATTATCTTCCTGTTCCTCTTCAGCCTGATAATAGTCTTGCCGCTGCCCTGTATTCCTGGCCTGCTGTCCTCGACTGTCCAGCCAAAACATTCGTATCCGTCCATGTATTCGGAAACAGAGCTATTGTCCACCACAGCCTCTTTGTAATCGTACCCAATATAATCTTTTC
>JAAZDA010000207.1 GCA_012512995.1 Clostridiales bacterium
GATATAGGGGGCGTGACGGTAGGCACTCTGGGAATACCTGAATTCGGAACAAAATTTGTAATGGGAATGCTGGAGGATACGAAGCCCACGACGATGACTGAGCTTGTAAAGATATCAGGATTGTCGCACGGCACCGATGTGTGGCTCGGAAATGCGCAGGAGCATATTGATAACGGCGACTGCACGCTGCTCACCTGTATAGGATGCCGGGATGATATCATGTCATATCTGATATCACAGGGAATGAATCCGTCCAAATCATTCAAGACGATGGAGTCAGTGAGAAAAGGAAAGGGGCTTAAGCCGGACATGGTCGAGGCCATGCAGGCGGCTGACGTTCCTGACTGGTATATGGATTCCTGCCTCAAGATAAAGTACATGTTCCCCAAGGGACATGCTGCTGCCTATGTCATGATGGCGCTCAGGATAGCGTACTGCAAAGTGCATTATCCGCTCGCGTATTATTGCGCGTACTTCAGTATAAGGGCAACTGATTTTGACTACGGAATAATGGCACAGGGACAGGCACATTTGAAGCAGGTAATGGCAGACTATCAGAACAGGAAGGATCAGCTCACACCAAAGGAACAGGATACTTATGGGGACATGCTTCTCGTAGAAGAGTTCTATGCGCGTGGATTTGAGTTCATGCAGCTCGATCTGCAGAAAGCGTCAAGCAGACTTTTCAGGATCATCGATGGAAAGCTGATGCCGTCATTCAAGAGCATAAACGGAATGGGAGAGAAAGCTGCCGATGCAATAGAAGAGGCTGTAAAGGACGGACCGTTCACATCAAAGGATGACCTGAGAAATCGTTCGAAGGCGCCGAAGACGGTGCTCGATGCCATGGGTGAGATGGGACTTCTCGGAGGTCTGCCTGAGAGCGACCAGATAAGTCTGTTCGATCTGATGAAATAGCGATTTATACAGTAAATCAGCGGATTCCGAGAGTGGTGAATATCATAATAACGAGAGGACTCAGGTTTGGCAGAAAAATATGAAGATAAGCTCGGCACGGATCCGATGATGCCATTAATTTTCAGAATGGCCATGCCGTCAGTTGCGGCGCAGCTCATCAATCTGCTGTACAGCATAGTCGACAGGATCTATATAGGTCACATCCCGGTCGTAGGTACAGACGCACTGGCAGGGATCGGGGTCACAAGCTCGGTGATAATACTGATCTCAGCGTTTGCACAGTTCGTAGGTGGAGGAGGAGCGCCCCTCGCGGCAATGGCTCTCGGACAGGGAGACCGGGGAAGGGCGGAGAAGATACTGGGCAATGGCTTTACAATTCTTATTTTCTTTACAGTTATCACGACGCTGGTGACTGCGGTATTTATGAGACCGCTACTTGTGTTGACAGGTGCATCAGATAACACCATAGGTTACGCTACGGATTATCTGTCGATCTATCTTGTGGGAACGTTTTTTGTAATGGCAGCAACAGGGCTCAACTCATTTATAAACTGCCAGGGCAGGCCCGGTATAGCGATGTGGTCAGTGCTTATTGGAGCAATTCTCAATATAATACTTGATCCGATCTTTATATTCGGATTCAGTATGGGGGTTAAGGGCGCAGCGCTTGCAACAGTTCTGTCTCAAATGTGCAGTGCTATATGGACGCTTCATTTTCTTTTCTCAAAGAAGGCGTCTCTCAGGATCGTGCAGAGCTGTATGAAGCCTGATCCTGTTGTAATAAAACCCATGATGGAACTCGGAGTTTCTCCGTTTATAATGACGAGTACTGAAAGCCTTGTGGGTTTTGTACTGAATGGGACTCTTTCAAAGTTCGGAGACATTTATGTCAGTGCTCTCACTGTGATGCAGAGTGCGATGATGATGGTGAGTGTTCCGCTCGGAGGATTCGGGCAGGGAACAATTCCGGTCATCAGCTATAACTATGGACACGGAAATACAAAGCGGGTCAGGGACAGCTCGATGATCACGCTGGCAGTGATGTTCATTGTGAATCTGATACTGTTTGTTCTGATGATACTGTTCCCGGGTACTGTCGCGTCACTGTTCACGCAGGATCAGAAACTCATTTCTGTTGTTGCACAGTATATGCCGCTTTTCCTTCTGGGAATGACAATATTCGGGATGCAGCGCGCCTGTCAGAATACATTTGTTGCACTCGGTCAGGCGGGGACATCGCTGTTTATCGCGCTCCTCAGAAAAGTCTTTCTCCTTATTCCACTTTCACTTATATTACCGATGTTCATGGGAGTTTCAGGTGTATATGCAGGTGAAGCTATTGCTGATGCCACGGCCGCTATATGTTGTATGACCATATTCACAGTAAAATTCCCGAAGATACTGAAAAGGATGGGAAACAAATAAGGAAAAACTCAATAGTTCACAGAATGTTCACCGATTTTAAAGTCCATTTAAGGTTTGATTAAGGTACACAATTTATAGTTGTGAAAGCTGAAAATAATCACAAGTCTTTGTGGAGGTGCCTTATGCGCGGGAGATTCGGGAAAGTTCTATTGTTCGTCACTACTATGGCAGTAATGTTCCTGGGAGTGATCCCGATGCTTCGGGGCGCAGCAGTCGCAGTGGCAAAGGCGGCCTCTACTTATAGCTTTGATGCATCAAGCGGCACTCTTACCATAACAGCGAATGGCGGCAGCACAGAGTGGCGAAGAGATTCATCAATAGACCACAGTGCTGTAAAGACCGTTATCGTTGGAAACGGAGTGACAGTTATTTCGCAGAGCGCGTTCAGGGAATGCACCAGCCTCACAACAGCTGTGTTTGAGGAC
>JAAZDA010000208.1 GCA_012512995.1 Clostridiales bacterium
CCCTCTTCATATCCTACATAACCCGGAGCCGCACCTATAAGCCTTGACACAGAATATTTCTCCATATACTCGCTCATGTCTATCCGGATCATGTTCTTCTCATCATCGAACAGTGTCTGTGCAAGAGCTTTTGCAAGCTCAGTCTTACCTACACCTGTGGGTCCGAGGAACATGAACGACCCGATAGGTTTGGACGGATCCTTTATACCGGCCTTGCTTCTCATTATAGCTTCAGAGACTTTGGTAACTGCTTCATCCTGACCTATAACTCTCTTGTGGAGTTCCTTATCCAGGTTAAGTGTCTTGCTTCTCTCGCTCTCTGTGAGCTTCGTCACCGGTATTCCTGTCCAGCGCGAAACTATGGCCGCGATCTCATCCTCTGTCACACGTTCATGTACGAGGCTCGAATTCTCATCGCGTTCTTTCGTTTTTGCTTCCTGCGCCTCAAGCTGTTTCTGGAGCGCCGGCAGTGTGGAATACATAAGCTCCGAAGCCTTAGTGAAATCTCCGGTCTGCTGTGCGTTCTGCTGAGCTTTATCTATTTCTATCTTAGTCTGCTCTATCTGCTCACGAAGTTTTGACGCGCCGTCTATCTCAGCTTTTTCATTCTGCCACTGTGCATCCCTTGTATTGTACTTGTCCTGCAGTTCTCCGAGTTCCTTCTGAATATCTGCAAGACGTTCCTTGCTGAGCTGATCCTCTTCCTTCTGAAGCGAGATCTGTTCCATCTTGAGCATGTCTATCTTGTGCTGCAGTTCATCCAGCTCAGTAGGTTTGGAATTGAGCTGTGTTTTAATCATTGCGCATGCCTCATCCACGAGGTCTATTGCCTTATCAGGCAGGAACCTGTCAGTGATATAACGGTTTGAAAGGACAGCCGCCGAAACAAGTGCATTATCCTGTATTGTCACATGGTGATAGTTCTCAAATCTTTCCTTGAGTCCACGGAGGATTGAGACTGTGTCCTCGACTGTCGGCTCGTCTACCATTACAGGCTGGAATCTTCTTGCAAGAGCTGCATCCTTTTCTATGTACTGTCTGTATTCATTGAGTGTTGTCGCACCGATGCAGTGCAGTTCACCTCTTGCGAGCATGGGCTTGAGCATATTCCCTGCATCGAGCGCGCCGTCAGTTTTGCCGGCACCCACTATTGTATGAAGTTCATCTATGAAGAGAATTATCTCTCCTTCTGATTTCTTCACATCCTCGAGGACAGCTTTAAGACGTTCCTCAAATTCTCCGCGGTATTTTGCACCGGCTACGAGCGAGCCCATATTGAGTGAGAATATCTTCTTGTTCTTGAGGTTCTCAGGGACATCTCCAATATCTATTCTCTGAGCGAGTCCTTCAACTACAGCAGTTTTGCCGACGCCGGGTTCATCTATGAGCACAGGGTTATTCTTAGTCTTGCGCGACAGGATCCTGATGACATTTCTTATTTCTTCGTCACGGCCTATCACCGGATCCATCTTCTTGTCGTGAGCCTTCTTCACAAGTTCTTCGCCGTATTTCCCGAGCGTATCGTATGTCGCTTCAGGGTTATCGGAATCCACATTGCGGTTGCCTCTTACAGTTGCAAGAGCCTTAAGAAAAGTATCACGGCTCACTCCGAATTCTTTGAATAATTTATCTGTATTCGAATCTGCATTTTTTATAAGTGAGAGGAATATATGCTCGACGGAGACATAGTCGTCCCCCATCTTCTTCGCTTCATCCTCGGCGCCAATAAGTGTCTTGTTACAATCGGCACTGACACTGAGCTGAACATTCTGTCCCTGCACCTTTGTCAGGCCTTCAATGAGCTGTTTGGAGCGGTTCGTAAACTCCTTTGTATCAATGCCCATCTTCTCGATGAGTTTTGCTATCAGTGAATCCTCCACTGTGAGCAGAGAATACAGCAGATGCTCCTGGCCTAGTTCCTGATTGCCATATTCATATGCAAGCTGTTCGCAGTTATTTATTGTCTCCACAGATTTCTGTGTAAATTTTTGTATATTCATGGTCTGTTACCTCCAACGAGTTTATTTATGTTCTTTGTTCTATTAGTACTATAACACATGTCAGACCATAGTCAAGAGTTTTTTAAATCAGCAAAAAGGTCTGCGGCACAAGCAAATGCTTCTGCTGCAGACCTCGTGAAAATTTATCAGTATTTGTTCTGCTGTTACTTCGTTGATGATCCGGTCGATTTATCTTTGCGGTCAGAACTGTCATTTACCACTGTAGCTTCCGCATCGACAGTATTAAATGCCCTCTTTGCTTCCTTGGCTGCACTGCTTATGCCAAAGATGACATAGAGATCAGACACTCCGTTAAGGATGAGGACGATTCCGATCATTTTGACGATAACATTCGCGACTCCAAGCGGTTTCAGTATCAGTACAAGCCCAAGGGCAATCATCACGATGCCTATTATGAGTGAGACATACCAGCGGGAATAACTGGTCTTGTTCATTCGCATAGCTTCTCCGATATCACTGATCCCGCTGACTATTACAATAATTCCTATTATGATCGGGAACAGAGATGCCAGTCATTCAGGCTTCATGAATATCCATGCTCCCAAGACAATTATTACTACCCCGCCTATCAAAGATGTCAGGCCAAGAGCTGTATTATCATGGCTCACCAGGAACGAAATCACGGCAACAATACCGCCAACTGCCAGCACTGCTCCGAATATCTTGAATGCCACTGTTATTGCTGCTCCGCTCCAGATCAGTAAAATAACACCGAATACCACGCTCAGGATCGCAGCGGTGATTTTGTTTGCTTTGATTTTCCTGATCCTGCTCTTTATTTCTTCATATGCATTATTGTTACCAGCCATATCTGCCTCCATGCCTGCCAGCTTTCAGGCGATCTTTTATACAAAACATGATAATACCCGCGGCTTCGGATTTCTACCCTCAAATTCCGGATCCTGTTCACATATGTCCCTCTATGACCCTGAGTATATCATCTCTGCCAGCCTTGCTGAGTCCTGACCAGGGAATTACTCTCATATCGTCTGTACCAGAGATCCTCACACGGCTCTTTGCTTCGAGTCCGTCGCGAAGGATCTTAACTTGTTTTGCCAGTTGGCTGCGCTTTATTTTATCCGCCTTAGTCGCAATTATGATCGGGGTAAAACCAGCCTGAAGTATCCAGTCATACATCATTGCGTCGTTCTCCGACGGCTCATGCCTTATATCCAGCAGAAGGAAAACCGTCTTGAGGCGCTCACTGCCTCCAAGATAGTTCTCTATCATTTTCCCCCACTGTTCTTTTGTGGTAGCATCGGCAAATGAAGTATAGCCATAACCAGGAAGATCCACAAGGTAGAACGCGTTATTCACATGATAGAAATTTATAGTCTGGGTCTTGCCGGGAGACGCAGATGTGCGCGCGTATGAACGCCGGTTCGTAAGCCCGTTTATGAGTGTCGATTTGCCGACATTGCTCTTGCCGGCAAACGCGAATTCAGGATGTGGATTATTCGGCAGCTTGCTGGTTATGCCGCAGACTGTCTCCAGATTTACGTCTGTAACTGTTATCATGATCATCCTCACTTATTCTGTCACAAAAACGGGTCGGCTTAACAGCCGACCCGTAACACTTAACTTTTATCCATCACCTGGCAAGAGGCAGCTTGTCATGTATCGTTTCGATCTTGTCATCGCTGTGTACTACAAGCGGCTGTGTCTGCCCTTCTACAGATTGTCTGGTGATAATGCATTCCTCAATGCTGTCATCCGAAGGGATCTTGTACATCGTATCCATCATCACACTTTCCATGATGGA
>JAAZDA010000209.1 GCA_012512995.1 Clostridiales bacterium
AGGCAATCCACACTGACAGTGATAATTATGAAAAAGCACAGGATACCCTTCTTCAGCAGGAATACATAGTAGACAGAGCCGGGCAGGAAGAAGCCAGAGCGGAAGAGAGAAAATTCAGGGATGAAGCGGCTCAGGCTGAAATTCGTCTTAAAGATAGCAAGTCTGAAATTGAAGAGCTTGCCAGGCAGATTGCGGAACTTGCTGCAAAAACAGAGAAAGCTGAGACAGAGTATCACTCATCGGACTTAAGGCACAGGCAGCAGAGCCTTGAAGAAAGAATAGAGGAAGCAGGAAAGAAGATTGATGAATGCCAGAAGGCACTGACAAGTGCTTTTGCGCATGTAAGGACTTACGGGAACAACTGGAAGAAACAGCTGTGGAATCTGCGCGGAGTGGACACAAATGCTGATGCTGACCGGAATCAGATCATAAGCACAGATGACAATAATCTCATCAATTCCATGGCGGACATAACAGAGAGCGGAATAGAGTGTTTTGACTTTGAGAAATGCGCCGAAGCGATGAGAAATCTGAGCAAGTCGCTCAATGATGAAGCGAGTGCATTGAAGGTAAAGCTGCGCGAACTCAGACAGGACATCACGCTGCTGGAGTCACAGATAAAGAATCTTGAAAAGGGTATAAAGCCATACCCTGAATATGTTTTGCATCTTAAGGAGCTCCTCAGTGGGGTCACCGACGTGAGAATACTGGCCGACCTGCTCGAAGTCAGAGACAGTTCATGGCAGGATGCGATCGAGGGGTACCTGGACAGGCAGAAGTTCTATCTTCTTGTTCCGGAAAAGGACTATGGGAAGGCGCTTCACATATATGATGAGGCCAGAAAGGAACTGAATATTTACGACGCAGGCCTCATCGATATAGGGAAACTTCGCAGGGATCAGGAAGGCAAAACAACCGCTAAGCCGCAGGCTGGGTCACTCTCAGAAGAGATTGAGACGGATGATCAGGATGCAAGGCTCTATATCGATTATCTGCTTGGAAACGTGATGAAGTGCGAGTCTGTCGATGAGCTTAATAAATACAGGATCGGAATCACCAGAAGTGTGATGCTGTATAAGGGATACGTGAGCCGCCGCATCAATCCGGCAAGATACAGGGATCCGTTTATCGGACGCAGATCGATGGAGCAGCAACTGGCGACGAAGAGAGCACTGCTGCAGGAAAAGAGCGGAGTAGAGCAGAAGCTTGCAAATGATTACAGACTCATATCAAATGCTGCGGAAGAACATGTTTTGTCGGAGTTCGAGGCAGGGGAACATAGAAGGGCTGTCGAGGCAATTCCTTCGATGCATGAAGAAGAGAAGAAGAGACGGGATCTGCAGACTGAACTCGACGGACTTGATTTCACATGGCTGGAAAAACTACGGGCGAGTATCGACGACATGAAGCGCCGAAGCGCTGATATTCAAAGCAGAAAGCAGAGCATTAACAACGAATGTATCAAGACTGAAATAGCGTTTGCCAGGATCCAGAATGAGAATCTGCCGGAGATTATGAACAGGCTGTCACAGATCGCAGATGCGATCGCAGCCAAATATCAGGATGAGTGGATAAGGGCTACAGGCGAGCCGAGGTTCGAGCGCGAGAACGGCAGGGACAGCAGGTCACAGCTATCGCTTAAGGACAGTTTTGCAAGGCAGATAGTGAGGACCAGGACAGAAATGGATCTGCTACACAATACACTTGTGCAGAGGAGGTCTGAATACAACGGAAATTATAAGATGGGGCACGATGTGAATGCGGCGCAGAACACTGAGTATGACGATGAACTGGCGGCGCTGCGCGACATAAAGCTTCCGGATTATATTGAAAAGATCAAGGATTCAAAGACAAAAGCATACAACCAGTTCAGGGATGATTTCATAGCGAAACTGAAGTCCAATATTGAGACTGTGAAGCAGCAGATCGATGAGCTGAATGCATCGGTCAGGGCTTATCAGTTCGGTTCAGATCAGTATCATTTCACGATCAAACCGAGGGCGGAGTACCGCGGTTTCTATGATATGATCATGGATCCAATGCTCATGGACACAGGAGACTGGAATATTGCATCGCAGAGTTTTAACGATAAGTATCAGAAAGAGATTGACGAATTGTTCCGCATGCTGATCTGGGATGAATCAGAGACAAATTCTGAGCGGCGCGAAGAATATGAGAAGAACATAAAGAAATTCACTGATTACAAAACATATGTTGTTTTCGACCTTGTAGTGAAGGGCGAGGATGGGACTGAGCAAAGGCTTTCCAGGACACTGGGATCAAAGTCCGGAGGCGAGACTCAGATACCGTTCTATATAGCACTGCTGGCTTCATTTTCACAGGTGTGCCGCGTGCGCAGCAGGAACAAGAATAACACGATCCGCGTCATCATCCTCGACGAGGCATTCAGCAAGATGGACGGCGAGCGAATTCAGGAGAGCGTGAAAATGCTCAGAAAGTTCGGGCTGCAGGCTGTTTTTTCGGCTCCGCCTGATAAGATCCCCGACATTGCACCGCTTGTAGACCGCAACATCGTGGTGTACAAGGATGGCGGGAGGTCATTCACAAGACACTTCGATCCGGCAGAAATAGATGAGATAAGTGATGAGATCGAGACCTCGGAAGACGATGAATGAAATTGGACAATGACGGAGTTTTCACGCAAAGTGAATATGAGACAGAAATACTCTCAAGGCTTATAGAAAAATACGAGCGCAGCGCCGGGTTCAGGGAAGGCTCATCCACGCGACGTATTCTGCTTGTCATGGACAAAGAACCGAAGCTCTGCAAAACACTTGAAGACCCTGACAACAACAGATGTTTTGCCGCTTCACTCAGGGATCTGGAGGATAAGGGGATTGTTGGGTTCCAGTGGGTCAGATACGAGAAGAACAATCTGGTCGATCGGATATGGCTCATAACAGAACCACAGGCACTTGAGAAAACCTATCAGATGCTTGGGAGAAGACCGCAGATAAAGATCCTTGATGAACTGCAGGCAATGATTTCAGAGACGATAGATCACCTGCAGGGCAGAGAAGCTGCGGGAATTAGTGGGATCATCGACTTTCTCGTTGATTGCCGTGAAGTGCTCACAAATAAGAAGAGAATACCTGCTCCATTTTCAGATGACATTCAGAGTGACCGCGACCTGTTGAAGTTCGTGGAAGGTCTCGATTCAGTATCGGATGATGGCGGCGAGATCATGGAACGGATCATGAGCAGCCGTCTGTATGGTGACAGCAAATATTACGAGAAGAACGTGAAGTCCAAAGCACTTGCATTGCTTCGGTCAGTGTACAAGAGCAGTATGGGATCTACTTCAGAACAGGATGGGGTGTCTTGCGATGAGCTGATGCAGCAATATGGAATCACGCGCTGGCCTGAAATCCTGCAGTTTACCGGTAATATTAGAGTGAAACTTGATGGTGACCATCCGGTTGATGACAAGCTGATTGGTGATCATTTGGTTGATGGCCATTCGGTTGATGGCCAGTTGATTGACTATTCAAGTCAACAATTTGGCGCATATATGAATTCTCTTACACTGCGCCATGTTACCGCAGTAGAAGTTTTTGAGACTAAGCGACTGATCTTTATTGAAAACCTGGCAAATTATATCTGGTATGTTTCCACGAAACGCAAGTCTGATGAAGTCGTGATATGGCACGGCGGGTTCCTCAGTCCTGTTCGTGAGAAATGGTTCAGAATGTTGTGCGAAGCCGGGGAGAAACTTAAGATCTTTCATTGGAGTGACATTGACCTCGGAGGATTCAGGATATTCGCGATGCTGCGCGAGAAAGTCGCGCAGTCGGTAATGCCGATGAAGATGGATGTCGCAACTCTTAAGCAGTACAGCGACCGCACAATTCCTATTGGAGATGATTCAGCCGACACCGGCAAGTCGAGTCAGGCCGACAGCGGCAGATCAGACCAATATCTTGCTTCACTTTCAAAGCTTATGGATGACCCTGAATACGAAGTGTTCCATGATGTCATAAAGTACATGCTGGAAAACCACGTAAAACTTGAGCAGGAACAGGAAACCCTTTGTTGTTCTTGATTCCGGAAGCAACAATGGCCATGATGAACGCTGCGGGTTTTGATGCTGAACAATGCTCAGGCTTTGATCCCAATCAAGGCGATTGGTGTTGCGTATTCGGAGTAGGAGCGGAGTAATTCATCAAACGAGGGATAAGATCTATCAGCAAACCCGGCAATTCCGGTATTGTGAGCTACTAATTGACCATTAGAGTCAACTGACATTGAGACAGTGTGGATCTCCTTTGTAATGTCGCGGACGTCATTATACATAGTTAGAATAAATGTCTTATAAGTTCTTTCAAATTCTGCATATTCAGATCTGTCTGTTGTGAAGGCTGCCTCAAAGCCTGCAGCTTTGAAAAAATTCAGAAGCGAGTACGGCGACGTTCCGAACCGTCCGCCAAGGACCATGCCGTTCAGTTCAAAGCTCCTCAGGAGTTCGGGGAAATCAGGATGATTGGAAAAACCAGACAGGCCAGACAATGAACTTCGGCCTTCTAATACTGGAACGTCTATGTCACTGGAAATATTGCTTTCATATGAATTGACTTTGATATATGGCATAAAATTTATATCATCAATTATTAAGCCATTTGCCAGATCCAGAAGCGTGTTATATACAGCAATCACTTCACATCCCGCATAAGCGACAGTCACAGATCCATACTTCATATCGGTAAGAACCGATTGCCACTCTATGAAACCGTGTGGGCTGCAGGCTCTATCACGGCATTTACCCCATTCGAATTTGTTTTGCAGGAAATCGGAGTCTGCTCTGCGCTTACTGTAATGGTTCAGAGCATCAAGAAAACGATAGGCGCCGATAACTGTCCTGTCAGAGATGTGTGCCGGAATAAATGAACGGAACCATGACTCTATGCCGGAAGTTGTTTTGATATGATCATCTGCCATGAACACTTCTCCCAATTCCAATCGACTCCAGATAAGTATTATGATGCCAGGGTCAAATGACATGATGATAACACTGCATATTTGCAGAGGTGTCATTTCTGTTCGCGGGCGGCTCGCTTAATGCTGCTAACTTACCCAATTTTTAATACTTACCCGCGAATGGAGATGCCTGCCGCGTTTCGCGGGTAAGCGAGCTGAGAGACAGCCTTGCCTTATCAAGGCACCAGACCGGCTGCTGCTTGTGAAATCTCACTGATGAGCTGCTGTACATCTTCCGGCGGATCGAGGGAATAGAGGATCCCGTAGGGAATACTGTAATCCCAGTCAATGGGAATGGTGACAAGTCCGGGATGCACATTCTGCCAGCATTCGATAGTCAGCAGGACATTATCGGTCTCGGCGCAGCGGTTAAAGACGGAAAGGTCATAAAAAGGCGGCGTGTCCTCGATTTTTATCTGAGGGTGGTGAAGCGTCAGGTCGTTCCTGATGAAGTCATTTACACCTGAATCGCCTTTCTGCACCATCATAAAATTATATCCATAGAGATCACTGATCTTAAGCTTCTTCCTGGTTGCCAGAGGGTGTCCGCGCCTGACGGCAACCATTTTCTTATATCTCCCGATCGGGAGGTAATTCGCAAGTGACAGCCATGACTTCGAGTCACATACTCCAATCAGGAAATCAAAATCCACACCAAGCTTTGAAATTACAGAGAGTATGCCGTCGTGATCGTCCTCAAAAGGCACGAGGTGAAGTTTATAGTCGGCAAAACTATTGTTGACGGTGTACCAGAGATCCATAAAGGGTTTTGCCGGATTGAGGAGAGAAGTGCCGACACAGAATGTTTTGTCGTAGGATTCTTCGAGCGCCTTCGCTGTGGCAAGGGATTTAGCGGAGTAATCCATGATAAATTTCGCGTCGTTGTAGATCTGCCTGCCGCATGGAGTTAACTCGACTCCTGATGAAGTCCTCGCAATAAGTTTAAGACCGAGATGAGATTCAAGAGAATTCATTTTCTTCATCACGGCGGTGGGAGATATGAACAGCTTCTCTGCTGCTTTGTTGAAGCTGCCACAGTCCGCGACTGCGATAAATGTATCAAGTAATGGGTTATACATTGGTATAGAGTCTCCCAGAAATTAACTAACATAAAAACTGATTGCGGTCAGGCATTGCGCCGGCATTGATGACTGCCGGTTATTCTGGTGATGGCAAAACAAACTCGAATCGCCTGCAATCATCACAGCTTATTAGTGTGGCTGACGTATGAACCATTAGTTAATACGATCATAACAAAACGGAGATTCAATATCAATGCGCAATACCGTAGACTACAGGCATGGAGGGCAAATAAATGGCGACACTTATAGCGTATTTTTCAAGAACAGACGAGAACTATGTGGGCGGCTCGATCAGGGAGCTGAAGGTAGGCAACACTGCCCGCGTGGCAGAAATGATACAGAAACTGACAGGGGCGGATATGTTTTGGATGGAGATGGCGAAGCCTTACGCCAGAACATATAACGAGTGTATCAACGAGGCGCAGAAGGACCAGAAGGCCGACGCACGGCCTGAGTTGACGAGTTACCCTGAGAGCATCGATGGTTACGAAACAATCTATCTGGGATACCCGAACTACTGGGGGACGATGCCGATGGCTGTTTTCACATTTCTGGAGCACTTCGATTTCTCAGGCAAAACAATAAGACCTTTCTGCACTCACGAAGGGAGCGGGCTCGGCAGCAGCGTGCAGGATATCAGGAAGACCTGCCCGGATGCGAATGTGGAAAGCGGCCTCGCGGTGCATGGCAGCAGGATCGATGCTTCGAAGGGTGACGTCGAGGATTGGATAAAAAGCGTGCAGAGTAAATAATCAGGCACCAGATTATTACAGTCATTGAACACACACAATAGCAAATAGGACGGAGTGAAATGAGCTTCGTCATAAAGGAGAAATTTATGCAGACATATATCAAATTAAACGATGGCAACAGTATCCCGCAATTCGGACTTGGGGTTTTCATGGTCCCGGAGGGACCTGAGACAGTTAATGCAGTTAAGGAAGCCCTGAATATGGGTATCCGTCATATCGACACCGCACACGCTTATCAGAACGAGCGATCAGTGGGAACTGCAGTGAAACAGTCGAGCGTGGACCGCAGTGAAATATGGATCACGACAAAACTGTGGCCCAGCGAATATGGCGAAGGAAAGACGGCAACTGCCATCGACAAGATGCTCTCGCGCCTTGGCACCGATTATATCGATCTTCTCCTGCTCCACCAGCAGTTCGGAGACTACCTTGGTGCATGGAAGGATATGGAGAAAGCGGTAAAAGAAGGAAAGGTCAGATCGATCGGCATCTCAAATTTTGAATCGGACAGACTCGAAGAAATATGTGAAGCAGCTGATATAAAGCCATCTGTTTTGCAGGTCGAAAGCCATCCTTACTGGCAGCAGACGGAACTGAAAGAACGTGTCGCAAAATATAGCACTGTCATTGAAAGCTGGTACCCGCTCGGACATGGAGACAAAGGACTCATTGAAGAATCGCTGTTTACTGAACTCGCTGCCAAATATCACAAGAGCAACGTCCAGATAATTCTTCGCTGGCATATTCAGGAAGGCAACATCATATTTCCGAAGACAACAAATTCTGAGCACATGAAAGCCAACTTTGATATCTTTGATTTTGAATTGTCGGAAGGTGAAATGAATGAGATAAGAGGCCTTGATCACAGGAAACGCTTCTACAACGTACCGCTCGCGGAGCAGGAGAAGAACCTCGGTTCCTGGGCACCGGCGGACTGAAATGTCAAAAATTTGTTTTCCAGTATTAAGTTGCCCATTATGGTGACGTTATCGACATGACCACGTGAATAAAAAAAGGAGAAGTTCTCATAACGGAAATAAAACAAACACAATTTGAAAAAGATAACCTGTTCGGAATCGGAGAGCCAAATCCTGCTGTGCATCGCAGGCAGAGGTTGGTATCAGGAGGAAGGCAAGGCTGCGCAGGAGCTTAATCCCGGAGATTCCGTTGTGATTCCCGCAAACGTCAGGCATTGGCACGGCGCAGCAAAGGACAGATGTTTTGCTCATCTTGCCATGGATGTGCCCGGTGAAAATGCTTCCACCGAATGGTGCGATGCTGTCAGCAACGAGGAATATTACAAACTGAAATAAGGAGAGAATATTCACGCATTCACTATAGAAAGGCTTCAACACTGCTAAAGAATAATAACTTCAATTCAAGTGTTTATGAATCGCTATCGGATTCCATTTTTATATGCTTCAACATTTGTAGTTGATCACGTTTTTCATAGATAACATTAAGGATATATACATATCCAGCATCAACATCAATACGATAATATACAAGGAAATTTTTGGATATGCAATATAATCGCGAAGCTCAGTGAGATCGGATTCAGCATCAGGCGTCAAAATGATTTTGTAATAATTCACTTATTAAGGTTCCTTTCAAGGTCATCGAATACTTCATCATATGGCCGTCCTTTTCCCGCAAGAGACTGATTATAACTATGCTGAAGTTTGGCATTCAGTTCTGTAGTGGTCAGCTCATCAGCCGTTTTGAGTTCTGTCGGGATTGTCAGTGAAAATGGAATACCATGTTTGAAAATTATCTGACGGTAAAGTGAATTGATTACGACAGAAGTAGGAACGCCAATTTCCTTCAGAATATCTTCTGCCTCTGTCTTAATGTCATATTCTACACGTGCGCTTACAGTAGCATCTTTCATAGAAATATACCTCCTATATACCAATAAGTGTACTACGATGTGTTGTAATTCGCGATACAATAACGGCAGAACCCAAACAATTTGCGATATATGCAGAAAACCCCTCAAAACAAATTGCGATATTGATAAATGTCAAAAATGCGCGTTGACATACTTTCCATGTTTTATGTATAATACTGTGGCCGCATAGTGAATACGGAAGGCGCAAGTAGAGCTTAATCGGGAAAAACAAGCGCAAACATCGGATTCGTGCGTCTCTCAAAAATTATACTTGGAGGTTCAGTAATGGAAGAAGTCAAGGAAAAGAAAACTGTTCTTACATATGAAGGCCTGAAGAGCTATGAAGATGAACTTCATAATCTCAAGGTGAACCGTCGCCAGGAAGTCGCACAGAAGCTGAAAGAAGCACGTGCGCAGGGTGACCTGTCAGAGAACGCCGAGTACGACGCGGCGAAGGACGAACAGCGTGATATCGAAGCTCGTATCGAAGATCTCGAGAAGATCCTCAAGAACGTAGAAGTTGTAGTAGAGGATGAAGTAGAAGTCGACAAGATCAACGTAGGCTGCAAAGTAAAAGTCCGCGATGTAGCTGAGAAAGAAGACATCCAGTACAAGATCGTCGGATCGACTGAAGCGGATTCACTCAAGGGCAAGATCTCAAATGAATCACCGGTCGGCAGAGCTCTCATCGGAGCAAAGGTCGGACAGACAGTCGCAGTTGTAACTCCTGCGGGAACATTCAAATATAAAGTCCTCGAGATCGAACGCAGCGCAGTTTAAGCAACATAGATATGGAAGGCAGACATGGAAGAAAAGAAGAATAACAACGTCCAGATTGGTCAACAGGCGCCACAGACCGAAGAAGATATAAATAAGCTCAATGAGGTCCGCCGCGGGAAACTTAAGGAACTGCAGGAAGCCGGCAAGGATCCTTTCAAGATCACCACTTTTGACCAGACCTATCACACACAGCAGGTCAAAGATAGTTTTGACGATCTCGCAGCGATAGAAGATGAAGAAGGCAATGTGACGAGAGAAGCCACGATCGTATCTATCGCGGGTCGCATGATGTTCAAGCGTGTAATGGGCAAGGCATCTTTTGCAAATCTCAAAGACCGCGATGGCAGCATCCAGATCTATGTCACAAGGAATGACCTCGGTGAAGAAGCATACGCAGATTTCAAGCACATGGACATCGGCGACATAATCGGTGTAAAGGGCTTCCCATTCAAAACAAGAACGGGAGAGATCACAGTTCACGCTAAGGAACTTACACTTCTTTCAAAGTCACTTACACCGCTCCCTGAGAAATTCCACGGTTTCACAGATCCCGACATGCGTTATCGCCAGAGATACGTAGACCTCATTATGAACGATGACGTCAAGGAGACCTTCAAGAAGCGCTCACAGATCATCAGCGGCATCCGCACCTTCCTTGCAGACCGTGACTTCATGGAAGTCGAAACACCCATGCTCGTCTCAAATGCGGGCGGCGCAGCAGCAAGACCTTTTAACACACATTACAATGCCCTTGATGAAGATGTTAAGCTCAGGATCTCGCTTGAACTTTACCTCAAGAGACTCATCATCGGAGGACTCGAAAGAGTCTTCGAGATAGGACGTGTTTTCCGTAATGAAGGCATTGACACGCGCCACAATCCTGAGTTCACGCTCATGGAGCTGTACCAGGCATACACAGACTACAATGGAATGATGGAACTCACAGAGAGCATGTTCCGCTACCTCGCTGAGAAAGTCTGCGGCACCACGACCATCAAATACGGCGAGAACGAGATCGACCTCGGCAAGCCATTCAGACGCCTCACAATGAACGAAGCCATTAAGGAAGCGACAGGGATCGACTTTGATACAGTCGCGACTGACGAAGATGCCAAGGCGCTTGCTGCGTCAAAACATCTGGAATTCGAAGACCGTTTCAAGAAGGGCGATATCGTGAACCTGTTCTTTGACGAGTTCTGCGAGGACACCATGATACAGCCTACATTTATCATGGATCACCCGATCGAGATCAGTCCGCTCACCAAGAAGAAACCGGACGATCCGACCAAGGTCGAAAGATTCGAACTCTACATCAACGGCTGGGAAATGTGCAACGCGTACTCTGAGCTCAATGACCCGATCGATCAGAGAGAACGCTTTGCTGCGCAGGACGCACTTGCGGCAGCAGGCGATGAAGAAGCCAACCACACCGACGAGGACTTCCTCCACGCGATGGAGATCGGAATGCCTCCCACAGGCGGCATAGGCTATGGCATAGACAGACTCTGCATGCTCCTGACGGACAGTGCTGCAATAAGAGACGTCATACTGTTCCCGACACTTAAGGCAGTAGGCAAGTCCAACACAACAGGACATGCAGAAGAAAGCCCTGCAGAAGAAGTTAAGACAGGCTTCTTCACACCGAATGAAAAGATCGATTTCAGCAATGTTAAGATCGAAGAATACTTCGAGGATCAGGTTGATTTCGACACCTTCAGCAAGTCTGACTTCAGAGCTGTAAAGGTTAAAGACTGTGTAGCAGTACCTAAGAGCAAGAAGCTTCTTCAGTTCACTCTTGATGATGGAACTGGCAAGGATCGTACTATTTTAAGCGGAATTCACGCTTTATACGAGCCTGAAGAACTGATCGGAAAGACATTAATTGCAATCACCAACCTGCCTCCAAGACCTATGATGGGCATTGAGTCCTGCGGTATGCTGCTTTCAGCAGTAAACAACCTTAAGGATTCTGAGGATGAGGAACTTCACCTTCTAATGGTTGATAACAACATCCCGGCTGGTGCAAAGTTGTACTAATCGGACACGAGATTTGTGTAACAAAATTGAATGGAAATGGCTGTAACAAATGCCGGTTTGTAACAAACTGACAACAAAAGCCTTTCTGAGCACACTTTGTGACACTTCGTGTTAGCTTTGTTGTAGAAAATATAATAGTCGTAAGACTACTCCAAAAGGAGTCGCTTTTCTTAAAAGAAATTTTAAGAGGGGCGGCTCCTTTTTTGCGTTCAGCGGATACCACTTTTGAAACAGATGACTCAATAAATCAGAAGGAGGAAAGATCTATGAATTTGGAGAATGACGACTATTACAGCGTAGCAAGGCGAAAGGA
>JAAZDA010000210.1 GCA_012512995.1 Clostridiales bacterium
CAGACGCTGAGCTTGCAGCATGCGGCATAAGCCCTGATCTCGTGAGATTCTCCTGCGGTCTTGAGGATGCGGCGGATCTTATTGATGATATCAGGCAGGCGCTGGATACGATTTAGAAGGAGATCTGAAAAAATGTCATACAGCTTTTTAGCAACTGTTTCCCGCATGAAGTACATCGAGAGATGGGCTCTCATGCGAAACTCAAGACCTGAGAATCTTAGTGAGCATAGTCTTGAAGTCGCGATGATAGCGCACGCTCTGTGCACCATCGGAAATGTCCGCTTCGGGAAGAATCTTAATGCCGAAAGGGCCGCGCTTATCGGACTCTATCACGATGCTTCAGAGATCATAACCGGGGACATGCCGACGCCGGTCAAGTATTTCAACAGCAATATCAAGAATGCCTATAAGGATGTTGAGGCAGTTGCCGAGAACAATCTTGTAAGCCGCCTTCCTGAAGACCTGCAGCCGACATATGAGGCGATCTTCAGTGGAAGCGATGACGATAACGACAAATATATGCGCCGCCTCGTAAAGGCCGCTGACAAGCTCTCAGCTCTCATCAAGTGCATCGAAGAGGAGAAGTCAGGCAACACCGAATTCCGCACTGCCAAGGCGAGCACATCCGCCGCTGTCCGGAAGATGTCGGAATCTCTCCCGGAAGTCGCGGTCTTCACCTCTGAGTTCCTGCCGCCTTACGGCAGCACGCTCGACGAGCTGTCGCAGCCTGGAGACTGAAATCTACACAAAAACGCCCGGAAGGTCTGACCCCATTTAATGATCAAATCTTCCGGGCTTAATTTGTTTTGACGTATTGAATTATGCTCTTATCTCCTGCTTCATGAAGCAGATATAAGCTATTGCAAAGAGCACTACTGCGATTGCAAACATCGCGACCAGGTGCGGCCAGATAAGCAGAACGCTCTGTCCGATCGACAGGTAGCTGACGACTGCGCCGCTGTATTGCGATTCTGTCACGAGTCCGACTGAACGTGAGCTCGGATCCATGATGATCGACACGGCCTCGCTGTATAAGTAATACGGTGATATGCGGTTGAGGCCTATCTGCAGTGAATAGTTCTTGTACTGGTTGTAATATGCGCCCCACCCTGTAAGCGGGTAGATCGCATTTGCAATGCCCTGTGCCGCGAGCGACATGAACATCGTGAGGAACAGCCAGATCGATATTCCTGAAATTGCAGCTGTTGCGGCATGTTTGCAGATGACTGAAAAGAAAACAGACATTGCGAGCCATACACAGCAATAGACTGCTGAGAACAGGAGGTAGATAAATATTCTTCCGAACTCTTCAGGTCCAGGGCGAAGACCTGTTTTGATAATACCGACTCCTGTCTCAAAGCCGCCCAGCACGAATGTAAGTATGAAGATCACCGTGCATCCGGCAAGGAACTTTGCATTGATTATCGCATCCCTGTATATCGGCTGTGACGCAATTCTGATAAGTGTGCCCTGCGACTTTTCGTTGTTGACCGCATCGAATCCAAGTGCTATTCCGATTATCGGTCCGAAGAACCCGAGAAATGTCGTGAACGAATAAATTGAATCACCGCTTGTCGTAAACAGCTTAAGGAAAACATATTCTTTGCTGTCAGCTATCGCGTCTGACAGGTTCCCTATCGCGCCGTTGAGGCTCATCGCCGTGACGATGAACATCAGGCAGAAAATCAGGAAAACTCTGACTCCGGAAAAATGATCCGTAAGTTCCTTGCGATAAAGAGCAGTAAAGCCTGACATTGCTGCCCCTTTACTCTTTTTTTCTGCAGCCTTTCCCGGTTCCCGGCGGCCCTTAGACTCCCGGATTATTCTTCCTGCGGTTTGCTCTCCGCTCTCTCCAGGTCTGCTTTGTTCCTTTGCCGCGCTCATCATTTCCCGCGGATCCTGCTTCAGAATTTTTGCCTGCAGCATCTATCTCTTCACCTGCTTTCTCAAAATACTTACGATAAATCTCTTCGAGGTCGCCGCCCCTCTGATGCATATCGAGCAACGTGTAGTTGTTCATCATCAGGAAGCTTATCATCTCTTTTCGGAGATCCCTTGTCGATTCAATATGAAGACTTCCGTTATCATTCTTGGTGACTTTAGTAACGCCATCCTTCACAGAAAGAAGTTTTACCAGCGGATCGCTGTTCTGCTCTACCTGCAGATCCATGAGGAACAAGCCCTCGCTCTGCAGCTGCCTTCCCAGCTCATCTATGCGTCCGCACGCGATCAGTTTTCCCTCTACGAAGATGCCGACTCTGTCGCATATCTCCTGGACCTGATACAACTGATGTGAACTCAGAAGAATGGTCCTTCCGTCCTTTACTGCCAGGTCGCGAATGAGCTTTGTCAGCTCTCTCATGCCTTCAGGGTCGATGCCCAGTGTAGGCTCATCCATTATGATTA
>JAAZDA010000211.1 GCA_012512995.1 Clostridiales bacterium
TCCAGGTAGTGCCAAATCTGATGATGGCTCATCCGGCAGCCGCGAAGGCTCACTCGATATTGCTTTGACGGTCGTTGTAACGTCACCGATCTTTATCGTCATCCCTGTCCTGACAGATTCCCCGTCCGCCTCCGAAATATAACACATTATCTTCCCGTCCTGACATACGGCAGCTCCGGTAACTGTAGTATCAAGTTTTCCAAATATGCCCCATGCACAGACACCCAGCAGCAATGCTATGATGCCGCCGAGGATAAGCCAGACTCCGGGATTTGCCACTCTTATATAATCGTTAAGCTGCTCAGGTGAAGAGAGACGTTCCATACTCTTTTCTCTGAATAGTGATTCCTTATTATCTTCCATCAATGACCTCCTTACCTGCCCTTGCGGATCCGGTTTGCTGCAATGCAAATACCGCTATGACCGCCCCTGCCGAAGCCACTATTGCCGCGACAAGTATCGTATAACTGACACCTATATTATCAATCAATAATCCACCAAGGACTGAAGAAAACACAGCCCCGAGAGATGACACAAGATTGAATCCCGACTGAGCCTTTACCGTATCTTCCTTTGCGACAGTGAGTTCTGCGTAATACACTATTGCGGGCGTATACAGCGCAAACGCAAAGAATTGGATTGCATAGGCCATAAACAGCATAATCATATTAGTAGCAAATAATGTAGCAAACCCCTTGACTCCAAACATGATAATTGAAAACATAAGCAGTGTCGAACACCTGAATTTTTTCGCCAGTCTGCTGAAAAAGATCATGCATGGCAATTCAAGTACGGCTGTCACTGCGCTGAGGTACCCCATTTCAGCACTTCCCCCACCGACATTCTCAACAATCATTATCATGAAATTGTTGAGCAGCGTCTGTTCGAAGAACAGCATCGCTGCGGCAAGCATCATCCAGATGAATTTCGGATTAAGTCTGATAAATTCTCTCAGAGTATGTCCTTTTGAAGTATCCTCTTTTCTCGATCTTAATGAACCTCTCCTTCGGGCGATCATCATCATCAGGAAGAAAAGGGCTGATATTATCGCAATAGATACAGGAATACAATTCTCACTTATTTTCTCTACCATTGTTCCAAGTACACTGGCAAGGATCGCATAGCACAGAGATCCTACAGCTCTGCATATTCCGAAATTGACTTTGCTCTCACCGCTGCCCATTAGAAACTGCAGTGAGATTGAGAAACCTCCCGAGGCGTTCATCATTCCTGCCATTATCGCGTATAATACCGCAATCAACAGGCACTTCGTATCAGTCAGGCTGATCACTATCGCGCACACTGCCATAATGCCGAACAGTGCTGACAGGATCCTGACCACACTGAACTTTGATGATCTGTCTGCAAGATCTGCCAGAAATGGCTGTATGATAAGCGAGATGATATTGTCAGCCGCCAGGATAACACCTATCTCGGTGCTCGAATAACCGCGTATACTCAGATAAGTAGCGGCAAAACCTACGATCGCGCAGAAATCCATCCAGCTTAGTCCCTGTATGGCACTGTACTTAATGTTGTTCTTTATTTTCTCTTTATTCAAAGGATACCCCTCACATATGTTTTATACTTTTTACTTGTAATATATACTCAGCACCACGAACAGTACAACGTAAACATATCCGGGAATACAGACGAGTAATGCGTTCTTTATCACTTTTCTGTTTCTCACAGCCCATCCTGCAAAAATTCCACACAGGATTATCATTCCAAGTGTCATTACCACAGCCATGGATGAGCAAAGGCCCGCCGACAGATTGACCAGCACCAGCAGCAGCCAGGCAAAACGTGTTTCTTCAACAGCTGTCCACAGGAATATCCAGATTACTGTCGGTATCAGAAGATTCACAAATATAGATTTACCCTGCCATGAGCGCATCATCAGAAATGTTTCCGGCGTATATATTGAAACGTTTCCGAATATCTGAAAGATGGCTGTCAATATCATGAACACAGGAAGCAGTACTTTCTGTTTTCCTTCAAATATCTTCTTTCGAAAGAGCTGTCCCGCTACGCATGCATAAGCTATATCGCAGAGCGGTATGGCAAGAAGCGGAAGAACAGAGTGTGTGACATTTGCCGCATGGAGACCGGAGACGCGGGCCAGATAAGCTATCCACATGGGAAACAGTGCAAGCGCATGCCTCACATCCAGTTTTGTCGACCCACCGGTGTACGGAAGAATACGGTACATCGTGCCCGTCTCGTCTGTGATTACAGATGAAGCTACATAATATGCGTCATCACCATCAAAAGTGAGATGGGTGAACGCCATATAAAGCTGAAATACAAGTATGGCCGCGAAAATTAACCACAATACGTAAACAATTATCCTGCGCTTCTGTCGATCCGTGTCTGATCCGGATAATCCGTTCACTGTAACAACACCGGATGGTCCGCCGCAGCGGACAACACCTATAATAACAAGTATTACCATGACCACAGAAAACAGCACACATAAAAGTCTGAAATTCCCGCCATAAGTAAAGAGGAGGATTGGCA
>JAAZDA010000212.1 GCA_012512995.1 Clostridiales bacterium
GGTCAAAACCCCATTTTGGCTATGATGCTATACGAATTGATCCGCTTCTATTGATTTGTGTTCTTCACAAATTGATTTCGAAATTCTCCCCACACTCGGAATCCGCTGATTTACTGCGTAAATCGCTACTTCCGAGTGTGGGACGGGTCCCAAATACATTCTGCTTTTTCTGCAAGCAGAAATGCAGAATGTACTTTTGACCCTTATATCATATCATACGGTTGACATACACATATTATGTATTATAAGCTCCATGTGGACGATTCCGCAATTCGCATTCAGTAAACAGCAAACGTTCATTCATCATAGTATGCCGTCGGCAAGGTGCCGGGCGGGATGGCAAAACAAGTTCAATTATGGAGGTCTTTATGAAAGAGTGGCTCGACAAAGCAGTGTTCTATGAGATTTATCCGCAGAGTTTTCAGGACAGCAACGCGGATGGTATCGGGGATCTTCAGGGAATAATTTCCAAGCTCGATTACATACAGGAACTGGGCTGTAATGCACTGTGGATCAATCCTTGTTTTGATTCACCGTTCGTGGATGCAGGGTATGACGTCACGGATTATTGCCGGATTGCGCCAAGATACGGCAATAATGCTGATATGAAGCAGCTTTGCGATGAACTACATAAGAGAGACATGCATATACTGCTGGACCTCGTCCCGGGGCACACTTCAATAGAGAGCAAGTGGTACAGGGAATCTGCAAAGGCCGACAGGAACGAGTACACGGACAGATATGTGTGGAATAACAACGTCTGGGAAGGCTTTGAGGGAACGGGGAGTATCATGGGATGGAATCGCGGCGGGACCGAGAGAAACGCGGCTTGCGCTGTGAATTTCTTCAATGCTCAGCCGGCGCTCAATTACGGTTTTGCCAAACCGGATCCGGACAAAACATGGCAGCAGGCGGCAACCGCTGAAGGGCCGATGGCCACAAGGAAAGCGATACTTGACGTGATATGTTTCTGGCTCGGGGTCGGCTGCGATGGATTCAGAGTTGATATGGCCGGCTCGCTTGTGAAATCAGACGAGAATCAGGAAGCGACGATTGAGCTTTGGCAGCAGATGTTTGCCGAAGTGCACAGTAAATATCCGGGTGCAACATTTGTTTCGGAATGGGGAGACCCGGGAAGATCGCTCAAAGCGGGGTTCGACATGGACTTCCTGCTTCATTTTGGCCCGTCACATTATCCTGATCTTTTCAGAACGGAGCACCCGTTCTTCACGGAAGATGGCGGCGGAACAACACAGAGATTCTTCTCCGTTTACATGCAGAATAAAGAGAAGACAGAAAAGGGCAATGGACTTATGTGCCTGCCGAGCGGTAACCACGATATGGATCGTATGGCAAGGACACTTGATGCGACTGAGCAAAAACTCGCATTTGCGTTTATCCTTTCAATGCCCGGAGCTCCGTTCATATACTATGGCGATGAGCTCGGAATGAAGTATGTGGAAGGACTGAAATCCGTGGAGGGCGGTTATGACAGGACCGGCTCCCGCTCCCCGATGGCGTGGGACAACTCAGCGAACTATGGGTTCTCAGCGGCTCCGGCTCCTGACCTTTATATAAGACAGGACGAATCTTCAAAAACGCTTAACGTCAGTGCCGAAGAGAAAGATCCTTCATCGACTCTTAATATTGTGAAACAACTTATAAAAGTCAGAGGAGAACATCCAGCTCTGGCGGCTTATGCGTCTTTCGAACTTTTGACCAAAGATGGCGGATACCCGCTTGTCTATAAGAGAAGCTGCGCGGATGAGACCCTGTACATTCTGATAAACCCATCTGATACTGAGAAAATTACCGCTGCAGCAACCGTTTCAGGATTGCCGGAAACACCGGAATGTGTCTGGTCGTATACCATGGTGACGACCTATGCGGAAACCGTAACAGGCAGTACTTCAGCGCAAACCGGCGAAACAGGTCTTGAACTCACGAGACAGGCCGATGGCAGTGTTACAGTTCCTCCATGCAGTGCGTGGTTTATGAAATAAACTCATCATTCACAGCTTTTCAGGCCACGGCAGTGATTTCTGCCACGGCCTGATTTGCAGATTTACAGGTTTTGACTTCTCTATCTGATCTCAGCGCATCTCACAGCACATGCCACTCGGTTGATATACCATAATATGTAAAATATGCACAAAATAGCAACTATAAAATTATGAATATAGACTATTTGTATGTTAACCGGTTGACATAGATTGTGCGGGATGATATATTATGCTCAGTTAATGAGACAGGCATAGGGCAGGTCTCGGAAGCAAAGAAAATCACAATTACAAGACAGGATATGGAGGACAAAATGAAAAAGAAAACAGTAGCACTTATGTTAACAGCAGCTGTGGCTGCATCAGTTCTTGCAGGGTGCGGATCATCATCCGCGGCAACTGCTGACACGACATCAGCAACATCAGCAACATCTGGCTCATCGGAAGCTGCACCGGCAGGTGATGTGTCGATCACGATCTTCAATTCCAAAATGGAGATCCAGGATCAGATGGAGACAATGGCGGCGAAGTACACAGAAGAAAAGGGCGTAAACGTCGAGGTCTATTATTCAAGCGACACAGTCGCACAACATCTGGCAACAAAATATGCATCAAATGATCCGTACACAATTTCAATGGTGGATGCGAAGGATATTTACTCACTTGCAGCAGACCATGCTACAGATCTTTCAGATCAGGACTGGGTAAAGGATACAACGCAGGCAATCAGCATCGACGGCAAGGTATACGGATTCCCGGTATGCGTAGAGGCAAGAGGTATTATTTATAACGCAGATGCGATCAAGAAAATTACAGGTGAAGATTTCGATCCAACAAGCGTCGCAACTCTTGACGATTTCAAAGCTCTTATAGAAAAGCTCAAAGCCGGTGGAATGGAATCTCCCACTGGAGTCATGAAAGAAGACTGGTCACTCGGAGCTCATTACCTCTCAGAAGTATATGAGGAACAGGATGATCCGGATGCTTTCATCCAGGGCCTTCACGACGGAACGGTCGATCTTAACAGCGATCCCAGATTTACATCACTTATGGATACATTTGATGTCCTTAAGTATAATAACTATGCTAAGGCTTCAGCAATTTCTGCAGAGCGTGAAGTGACTGAGCAGAAGCTTGCAGAAGGCGAGATAGCATTCATGTTCGGCGGCAACTGGGACTGGTCAGTTATTAACGCTTATGACTACACGGAAAACATGGGGATGATGCCGGTCCCTCAGAATACAGATGATGATTACAATACAAAGCTCGTAGGCGGCGGATCCAAATACTTCTTCATTGATTCTTCAGATTCAACATCAGATGCGCAGAGACAGGCAGCAGAGGATTTCCTGAATTGGCTGGTATATGACGAAGAGGGACAGAGCTTCATAGTCAATGATTGCTCACTTGTTCCCGCGTTCTCAAACATTACTCTTGAAGTCAGCGATCCTCTTGGCAAGAGCGTCAAAGCATACGCCGATTCAGATAAACTCGTTCCCAATTATAATTACGCACCGGACGACCACTATTCTATAGTTGGAGCTTCGTTCCAGAAATATCTTGCAGATCAGATTGACCGCGCAGGCTTCGCTTCAGAAGTTCAGGATTACTGGAAGGGAGCAACACTTACAGAGCACTGATCTGAACAAACATACTGCTAAGGCGGAGCAAATTGAGCTCCGCCTGCAACAGCTCAGGCGTGGGCCAAGATTGACAGATCCGAAATGCGACAACGGAGCAGTCGCAAAAAGCGCTCCGGCGTGAGGTGAATCATGAAACGAAATACGATGTCATATAAGACAAAACAGTTCCTTATGTTTGCCGGACCGGCTGCGCTTCTCTTCCTGGGAACTGTCATCGTCCCGTTCATATACGGTTTCTACCTGACATTTACGAGCTGGGATGGTATCGCAAAAGAGAAACCATTTGTAGGAATCTCAAATTACATAGCTGCTTTTCAGGATACAGCTTATTGGGCAGCCCTTGGCAGGACAGCTATATATTCGTTCTTCGCAGTCATACTGATAAATATTGTGGCATTTTTCCTGGCATATATGGTTACAAGCGGTGTCAAAGGCCAGAACTTCTTCCGCGCCGGATTCTTCATTCCGAACCTGATCGGAGGTATCGTCCTCGGTTATGTATGGAAGTTTGTTTTCAACAGAGCTTTTGTGGCAATAGGAGAAGCTCTGACAGGAACAACGGTCGCATCGCTGCTTTCTACTACGGGCGGCGCAATGTTTTGCCTGATCCTCGTGTCGGTGTGGCAGTATGCAGGCTACATGATGCTGATATACGTAGCCGGTTTCATGAGCGTTTCGAAAGATCTCAAGGAAGCGGCGATGATAGATGGCTGCAC
>JAAZDA010000014.1 GCA_012512995.1 Clostridiales bacterium
ATGGCAGTAGGAGCAGGACTTGGAGCATGGGGTGTCATTAACCTGATGGAAGGTTATGGTAACGATAATCCGGGAGCCAATGCTCATGTGTCGTAAAGAAACACAGAAAAATTTGATAGACAGTCCTACTATATCCGTAAAAAAATGTTTACAAATGGAGCGCACAGAGTTATACTTGTCATCATAGGTTGCCTTGGGTTTCCGCTCTTTGGTATACCCCTTGACGCTGATCACTTCCGGTTCGATCACTTCCGCAGGCTTTTCATCACCGACGGGTGTACCGAACAGATTCAGCTGTCCGTCCAGCTGGTCATGGCGTATTTCACTGGTTGAGCCAAAGACCTTGTTCTTAAGATACGCAAGCTGAGACTGGAGATTCGCGATCAGAAGGTCTTTTTCACTGTCCTTCGCATTGCGTTCTTCCAGCATCTTCTGCAATGAACTTATGAGTTCGTTCTGAGTGCTGATTGTTTTATTCAGTTGTGAGATTGTATCCTTAAGCTCTAAGAGCTGGATATCTTTTACTCCTGAAGGCATGGTCTTCTGCTCCGTTTTTTGATACTTCTATTGTACCATAAACAGGTGCAAAAGCCTAGAAAAATCAAGCGTTTCAGGCACTTTTTATTGCCTTTGGCTGCTCGATCTCAAGACCGGACATGAGCCAGTCAAACTGCCTCCATGTAATGGTTTTCACCTCGTCACGGTTACGTGGCCACCGGTATTTTCCGGTGTTATGATCGAGGCGTTTATATAAAAGCACAAAACCGTCATTCTCATGAAGGAGTGCCTTTATCCTGTCATTGCGTCTGCCGCAGAAAAGGTAGAGCGCGGTGGTATGCTCCGGTTCAAAGTGAAGCTGGTCTCTGATGATGGCGCACAGACCATCGATTGATTTTCTCATATCGGTGTAGCCACAAATGATATAAATATCTGTTGCAGCTGTAATGTCGCCTAGCATGATGCACCTCCCACAGACCGGATGATCTGTGCTAAAAGTGCCGGATCTATATCATTTGAAATCCTGATCAGGGCGGAGCCGAGTTTGATCTCAGCAGTTGCTTCCATACAGTTTGTATCCGTATGATCCGGAAGCACGCTTAAAAGCTGTGGTGTCTCTTCGTGCAGAACAGGCTGGTCAACGATTTCAAGTTTGACAACATCCTGTTGTTCCGAAGGCTTATAGCCTCCCCGGCCTGTTGCCGGCGGAATATCATAGCAGGATTTTTTGCGAAGCCGCTTGACCCAGTTGTAGAATGTACCGGGTTTGATCCCGTGCTCGTTGCACCACTGAAAATCGCTTAGTCCGCTGCTGCGACATTCCATGATGAGCCGGTATTGCTCATCGGCAGTTCGTCTTTCTGTCTGCATAAATGTAACCTCCATAATTGTAGTAAAATGCTTGCTTACTGCTAGATCCTAGCGCCGGATCATAGAGTAAAATGCTGGCATATGTGATTACTACTATTATGGCAAATATATGACCAAGCGAACAGATACCCTTATATTAGGCGCTTACCTTTAAGGAGAGGTTATAATGAACAAAGTAAATATAAAAGATAGTCAAAATTTTATTACTTCAAAATATCACATAGAAAAAATAATGAATTGCATAAGTTTAGATGAAAAAGATAACATCTTTGAAATAGGTGCAGGGA
>JAAZDA010000015.1 GCA_012512995.1 Clostridiales bacterium
CTGCAAGCGTATTGTAATTACTGGCTAGTATAAATGAGATCTGAGAAGACATACCAATGCGAAGTCTGTCACCTGTATCGCCAAGATCTATATCTACGCGATAGGACGCCGCCTTGCTCTTGGCTGATGATGTCGAAGTCTGAGAGCTCCCGCTTGATGAATTTGCAGCATCAGTCGTTGGAACAGGTGATGAGAAACAGACTGTTCCTTCGAGTGCTTCGCTTCCTGTAGCTGATGTAGTAACACGGACTCTGGTGCCTTCCTTTATATCAGCGATCTTCGCCTCAGGTATATCAGCTGTCGCTTTCATCGTGTCAGTATTCTGCACTACAATAGCCTGTTGGCCGCTGTATATCTGCCCATCAAGAACATTTACCGCTGTGATGATTCCCCGTATCGGCGACACGACTTCATTAAGCGCGATCTTCGCCTGTTACTGACTGATATTCTGCTGAGAATCAAGCGTAGTCGTCTCGTTGGCAATCTGCTGTTTTGCCACGGCATCCGCCTGACTCCGCTCCGCCTCATACGTTGTTCTCGAGTTCGTCTGAGCTGTATCCGCCTGATCAAGGAGCGCCCTGTATGTGCTTGTTATAGCTTTATCGTTCGTCGACAAAGTCGACTCCGCCGTCTTTCTTGTCGCTGTTGCCGTATCATAAGCAGTCTTCTTGTTTGTCATTTCGGTCTGCGCATTGGTGTAATCGTTCTTGATATTAGCCAGCTCCGCCGCAGCCAGTGTCTGAGCCTTTACGAGATCTAAAAACTTGGAATCAGTACTTGGAGATCCGCTCGATCCCGCAGATGAAGGATTTTCAGCAGAATATTTGCTCAGATTATATGTTGCTGTATCGGAATCCGCCTGCATCGTATTGTACTTGGCCGAAATATCCTGAAATGTGGAGAACGCCTTCTCGTAAGCAATCTTGGCTTTTTCTTCTTCATCAATATAATACTTGACCGCTGCTGACCCTTCCGAGTCATCAACTATCGACCAGTCGACATCATCTGCGCTCTGCTGAAGCTTTCTCGTGTCAGTTGCATTCTGCTGCCCTGATGTTTCCTGCGCCTCACCGTATTTGCGGCTTGCCGCGTTCGTGTCGATTTCGTTGGCGCTCTGCTGGAGTTCCAGTTTCTTCTGCTCAGTCTCGAGTTTTGCCTCGGACTGCGACATGTCGAGTGTAAACAGGACATCGCCCTTTTCCACGGTATCTCCTACAGCAACATTGACCTTGGAAACAACGTAACCCGTCGGGGATCCGCCTTCCGAAGACTCGGCGTTCACAGTCTCTTTGTCGTTGCTCGTTATTGAACCGGAAGTCGCATATATTTGCTCAACATCAGTCACGACCGCCTGCGCCGTCATGACGCCCGCCTCTGTCTCCGAGGCTGGCCTGAACCACCTGTCCAGAAGGCTTCCCGGCAAAACATCCTTCCAGAATGTGATTCCAATTACCGCTGCCACAATGCCGACGACAATCAGGATCGTGCGAAGCTTATGATGTTTCTTACCTGTCAGAAAATCTTGTTTTGCCATTTGTTTTGTCTCCGTATATTGATATTGGGTATATGAATTATGCTGATAATTAACTTAAGCAGAATGTTGCCGGAACTGCCAACAACATAGATATGATATCACACGAAACACAAGATTTGGGGTGTCCATATGATTTTTTCACAATCCGACAGCGTACTATAGTTACTCAGACATTTGCAGTGTGTGGGAGCTGAGTTTGTCCATCTCAGTAATGAGATCATTCGCTATGACGTTGGCTTAGCTGACCGCATCCTGCGCTCAGCGCGGCCATGTTCTTCGTAGTATTTCTTCTTGTTCATATACATGGCGTCGTCGATTTCCTTCAGGAACTGATCTGCACTCTCATCCTCAGGATAATAAAAGCTCCAGCCATATGAAATAGAAAGTTCATATGGGCAATTGTTCTCTTTGTTGGCAGCATTCACCCCTGTCAGGCCGTCATCTATCTTTTCTATACATTCTGTGACATCTTCCTGCCTGGTTGTGTTGAGAATAACGATAAACTCGTCACCGGCATACCTTATGGATACGCCGCCGGTACCTACCGCCTTTGACAGCACTCTGGCAATATCCCGAAGTGCATTGTCTCCGGCAGAATGGCCGTAACTGTCGTTTATGGATTTGAATGAATTGATGTCAATCATTATTCCGGCAACTTCAGAAGGAACCGCTGAAGCGGTCCTGTTCTTTATGGAACCGTTGAACGCAGGTACTCTGACCTTCAGGATAGAGAATTTTTTGCGCTGGATGTCGTCAAAAAAGGCCCTGTTGTATATTCCGGTCAGAGCATCAATATATATCTTCTCGCTCTTGATGCTCGC
>JAAZDA010000213.1 GCA_012512995.1 Clostridiales bacterium
GATAAACGCTGAAGGCATCTAAGCGTGAAGCCCCCCTCGAGATGAGATATCCCAGTAAAGTAAGGCCCCCCGGAGAGTACGGGGTAGACAGGCATGAGGTGTAAGTACAGTGATGTACTCAGCTGACATGTGCTGATCGGCCGAGGGCTTGACCAGGAAGAGACGGATGAAAAGATTTTCAGTGTTCGGTTTTGAGGGTATGTTTATTTGGCCCAGTGGCTCAGTTGGTTAGAGCGTCGCCCTGTCACGGCGAAGGTCGTCGGTTCGAGTCCGATCTGGGTCGTCGTTTCGATTTTTCGCTTCGCGAAAACATCGGAACAACGAGAAACTGTCCGAAGGAAGTTTTGAGTAATTGCTGAAAGCAATTCAACCATAACAAATCGTGGTCAGAAACAAAAAATTTATACGGGATCTTAGCTCAGCTGGGAGAGCATCTGCCTTACAAGCAGAGGGTCATAGGTTCGAGCCCTATAGGTCCCATTTAGTACAAAGAATCAATTGTCAAAATGATTGTATTGTGCTAATATATGGAATATGCTGGTGTGGCGGAACTGGCAGACGCGCGGGACTTAAAATCCCGTTCGACTTATAATCGAGTACCGGTTCGATCCCGGTTGCCGGCAGCGAAGAGCCCCTGAAACCCGCATAAATGCGGAATTCGGGAGCTTTTAATTTGCGAAAAAACATCTGACGCTTGCTATTGAGTTAATTCAGTGCCTCTGTTAAGAATAATAATGTATTTCATAAATGCGTATTTTTTATATCTTTGTTTATTTGGAGTGACGTCCACAATAATTTTCAGATTGACAAAATCGTCAACAATTTTGCTTGCAGTTGGTGTAGAAACGCCAAGTCTCTCTGAGACAGTGCTCTTGTAGACAGTTGGGGTCACAAATAATAGCTCTAATAGCTTTGTGTAGTTTATTCCACCTTTCCGTTGTAGTTTTGCTTCACAATCTGCTTTTAATTGCAAAATATCTTTTGCAGTGTTAATTGCTTCTTCTGAAGTTTCGGCGACACCGATGAGGAAATAGTTTATCCATTGTTCCCATTCACCATCTTGCCTGACTTTCATTAAACTATCGAAATACCCTGTTCTATGCTTTTTGAAATAGTAGCTAAGATACAATAATGGTTGCGAAAGAATATTTTGCTGACACAGCCAAAAAGTAATCAAAAGTCTACCCATTCTTCCGTTACCATCGAGAAATGGGTGAATGCTTTCAAACTGCGCGTGTATCAGAGCAATTTTGATAAGAGGTGGAATTTCGTCTTCAGAATAAAAAAAGTTCTCGATGTCACCTAGAGCTTCTTTCATGTCTGGGACAGTGGGCGGAACAAAAGTTGCGTCAATGAGAGAGCATCCAGCTGGACCGATCCAGTTCTGTGAACTCCGGAATTCTCCAGGTGGTTTTGAGCTGCCACGACCTTTATTTAATAATACTGCATGTATCTCTTTAATTAGACGAAGCGATAAAGGAAGAGCTCGGATTCTTTTAAGTCCATATTCCATTGCATTTACATAATTTACGACCTCTGCAATAGAATGCCTCTTTTCGTCGGAACTACTAATATCAAGTAAATCCGATAAAGAAGCCTGTGTTCCCTCGATTTGTGAACTGAGTACAGCTTCTTTCTGAACATACATTGCTACAAATAACTCAGGATTTGGAAGTGTTTGCGTCACGCCATCAAGGCGCCCAAGCATCCTATCGGCTTTAGATAATAGAGAAATCATCTGGGAATCAATCTTTACAGGAGGCGATGGTGGTAGTGGATTTGGCCTAAAAGTATAATAGCCAAACGGCTGTTTAATGAACGATCCTGCACGGTTATTATTCATAGCTGGTTTCCTTAAGTAAATATGCTTTTCTTACAAAGCATGCATAATTGTAAGTAAATATTATAGCACTTTACTTTACTTACAAAGCTATAACAGTGGCTAATGATCATAAATAATTCTTGAACTTTTCTTTCTAATCCGCTTCCAATTATAACCATCTCGTCGTCCTGGTTGAAAATTATTGGTTTGCACTTAGGATTGTACAATGGGAGAGAGGACGTCCAGATACTTCATTATTCCCTTGTCAGGAGTGGGCAGATCTTACGGCATTGTTCCTCCAAGATCTTTTATGGTTTGTCTGACCTTCGCTCCGACCTGAAAATGAGTAGCGCCAGCCTCTTCTTTTCCTTGAATGTTCTCTTTACGTAGTTTTTTATTTGCATGAATATCTTTCACACTCAAACCGCCATATAGACCTTGATACACTTTGTTTTGAAAAACAGCATAATCTATTGGATCAACGACTCCTGTCACATCTCAGCGGCGATCACGTTGATGACGGATTCAAGGTCTTCTTTTTCTTCCAGGATGTGGTTGTAGACGTTCATGACCATGGCTTCGCTGTCTCCGAGGAGGGAAGCGACCTTTCTGACGGAGATCGTGGGGATCTGGTAGCAGAGCAGTGTGCAATAGTTGTGACGAAAACGGTGAGCAGTAAGCTTGTGCTCAGCGCCAGGAGGCATTTCTTTATAGATTTTTCTTGTGATACCATTCCAAAGTGTTCTGTAAGTTCCGACTGTCAGCATCCCGCCCTCACTGTCTGTGAACAGGTGATTTCCCTTTATCAGTGGAAGATATGCCTGCAGGGCGGATAAGGTGTCGGGCGGCATCGGGACTGAGCGCTCTATACCATTTTTTGTGCCCTTTGAATATGGTGACCCTTTGTAGAAACCGACAGCTTTATTGACGCGTATTGTTCTCCTGGCGATGGAGATATCGGAGGGCGTGAGTGCTATCGCTTCTTCGCGTCTTAGGCCGCAACCCATGAGGATCATGAGATACGAGAGCTCACGCGGGTCGAGTTTTGACCTGGCAGACCTAATGGCATCTTTTTCTTCTTGACTTAGCGGCAGACGCTCTACGGGCCTGTATCTGGGCACGGAAATTCCTTCGCAGAGGTCGTAAAGTGCGTAAACTGGGAGAATATGCATGGAGATGGCATACTTGATGACCTGCTTATAGGTGAGCATGATTTTCTGGCATGTGCGTGGGTGAGCGGCATTCTCGTTGATGAGCTGCTGAAGGCTGTGCCTGTCGAGATCAGACATCTTAAGAGAGCCGACAGGACTTTTCTCCAGGATACGGACAACTCTTTCATACATTTCGATTGTCGATTTTTCGCGCTGGGACTTGAAATCGTGCAGCCAGCTGACTGTGAGATCGTGGAGAATGGGCTGATTATCGGAGACTGGATCAGATCGTTTGTTTTTCATTTTGGTGTGTTTCCTGATGTGAGATTGGAATGAGAGTGTGCATGACAGTGACGAAGTGAGACTTTCTGACGGAACAGACTTTCAGGCAGCTTAGTATGCAGGCCTGTTCCAAAAGATTAACACGCCAAACTTGTTTTGACAATGGGGCAGCATCCAGACTTAATTGGGATTCATACGAATCGTTGATGTTCGCGGGTAAGGAGCCGAGTCAGGCATGCCCAGACAATCCTTCAGTGTCTGTCACATCACTGTAAAATATGTAGTATATTACAAAACTACGTTGTAAAAAGTGTAAAAAACAACAAAACTACGTTGATAAAAACGTGAAGAAGATTTAGAATGTATTTGGAATCCGGTCACACTGGGAAGAACACGTAAAGGACACGTGTCGCGATTTGCGCAGTAAATCAGCGGAATTCCGGTGCCAATGCTTGTAATGGAGGCGTGTATGTATCGATATGCCATGGAGAAGTTGTACAAATGGAAAGAGAGCAAATATCGCAAACCGCTGATTATAGAGGGTGCCAGACAGGTGGGAAAGACCTGGCTGATGAAGGAATTCGGACGAAGGGCATATGCGGACACTGTATATATAAATTTTGACTCGAACTCAAGGATGGCGGAGCTGTTCTCTTCAGATCTGAATACGGATCGCCTTATCATGGGATTTGAATTGTATTCAGGCAAGAAGATCGAAGCAGACAATACTCTGTTGATTTTTGACGAGATACAGGAGGTGCCGAGGGCACTTTCTTCCCTTAAGTATTTCTGCGAAAATGCGCCTGAGTATCATATTATCTGCGCAGGTTCGCTGCTGGGTATTGCGCTGCATGAGGGAACTTCTTTTCCGGTAGGAAAAGTGGATTTTCTAAAACTATATCCGTTATCATTCAGAGAATTTCTTAAGGCGACCGGGAATGATCGTTTTGCGGCACTTCTTGATAAACGGGACTTTGAGATGATCACTTCTTTCAAACGAACATATATTGATGCGCTGAGGCAGTACTATTTTGTCGGAGGTATGCCGGAGGCAGTCTTCAGTTTTGCTGAGGATAAGGACTTTAGTAAGGTGCGCGAAATTCAGAGGAATATTATGACGGCGTACGAACAGGATTTTTCAAAACATGCCCCCAATGAGATAGTCCCGAAGATACGTATGATCTGGAACAGCATACCTTCTCAGCTTGCGAAGGAGAATAAAAAATTTCTGTATGGTCTGGTCCGTGAGGGAGGCCGTGCAAAGGAATATGAGACAGCAATAATGTGGCTCACTGATTGTGGACTCGTTCATAGGGTAGGACGTGTGAATTCAGCGGGAATTCCATTGAAATCACATGAGGATTTACACGCATTTAAACTGTTCATTGTAGATGTCGGGCTGCTTGGATGCATGACTGGTCTTCGTCAGAACGCACTTCTTGACGGAAATGATATGTTTACAGAATTTAAGGGAGCCTTGACGGAACAGTATGTGTGTCAGCAGCTCATGACTATTGAGGATCTTGGTGTATATTATTACACCAATGATCGCGGAACATGCGAAGTCGATTTTGTAATTGATACAGGCGACATGGTCATTCCGGTAGAGGTCAAGGCGGAAGTAAATCTCAGGGCTAAAAGCCTGCGTACATACAGGGATAAATATATGCCGGAACTCTCAATACGCACATCAATGGCAGATTACAAAAAAGAAGATCAGATGGTAAATCTCCCACTTTATGCGGTGGAAGAGATTACTAAGGTGCAGAATTGAGCTTTCACACCGGTCTGTCGGACAGTGATTTGATGGAGTTCGCGTATTCGGAGGGCGACATGAAGGTGAGGTGCCTGAACTGCCTTGAGAAGTAGTGTATTGACGTGTATCCCAGATAGTCGGCAATCTCGGTGATGCTCATCTTATTGTCGCGGATCAGTTGTTTTGCCGTCTCGATCTTGAGATGCGAGAAAAATTCGATGGCGCCGCACCCGCAGGTCTCTTTCATGATCTTCTGTACAGTTGAACGGCTCAGGATGTTGTCACCGCACAGCTGATCCATAGTCAGGTGCTCACGGACGTGGGCTTCCATATATTGAACAATACGGGTATAGACCTCAGAGGTCTTGCCCGTATTTTCAGGTACAGGGATATCGACGCCGCCCGGAAGCCGTGAGATGAAATTGCGCCTGTAAAGCTGAATGAGCAGCTGCTCGAGGTAGCTGTAGATGAGCTGCTCCGCGCCAAAGGCGAGTGAACTGTCGGCGACGACAAGGTGCTGGAGGTAGGGATCGTCCATGCGGCCATTAAAGGCGTGCTGAGCCTCTCTGATGAGGTCGGCGAGCAATTCGTGCTCACTGTTCTGCAGTGTCAGAAGCTGCCCCTTAAACGCATTCATACAGGCTGAGTGGCAGGAGAAACTTACGACGACGAGTGACGGAGACACGACACCGTTGGCGTGCACAGAATGAAATTCGTTAGGTTTATGGAAGAGAATGTTGCCGCGGTTCAGGGTTAGGCGCCGTCGACCGGCAGTCACATTGACAGTTCCGCTGTCAACATATATGAATTCCCAGAAATTGTGGCTCTCACCTGGGAAAGAAAAGTCGCTCATGTATTGGAAATAGTGGACTGAATAGAGTTTGCGTATGTGTATTGACTCTTCAAGAGAGACACTTTCATATGGCATGTCCAAAATTCCTTTTCTGTGCTTTATGCACGAAATGATAGCTCCAAAAACGTTTTCGAAGCACTCAATTGCCCTTACAATGCCCATTTTATACACTTTTCAGGCAAAACACAATAATGCAAATTATGTGAACAATCGTGCAAAGCATTTGTCCGTCACAATTACTACAATAATTACATAAAGAGGCATGCAAGTATAAAATGTGCACAAATGATTTGCGGGTTATGATGCATCATAAATCGCAGCAAACAGAAACAACATGACATAAGCCAAAGAGTAACTGAAACAGACACAAATCAGGAATGAAGTGCTAACAAATCAACATGACCCGGAATTGCGGATCAATTACAAAGTCAGGCAAAGATCAATTAAAAACAATCAAAACAAGATCAAAATCAATGGGAGGAAACACACAATGAAAACAAAGAGTTTAGTTGCACTCAGCCTTGCAGCTACAATGGCGATTTCTCTGACAGCATGCGGCAGTTCTGCTGCTACAACAACGACATCTGATACAGCAGCTTCCACAGCTCCTGCAGCAGAAGCAACAGCGGAAACGGCAACAGAGACAACAACAGATGCAGCGGCAACAGATGGCGGTTCACTCGTATACTGGTCAATGTGGAGCGAGGGCGAGCCTCAGGCACAGATCATCAAGAGTGCAACAGAAAAATTCACAGCAGATACAGGAATCACAGTTGACGTAGAATTCAAAGGCAGAAGCGGGCAGCGTGAAGGCCTTCAGCCGGCACTTGATGCAGGACAGACGATCGACGTATTTGACGAAGATGTGAACCGTGTAAACGGCACATGGGGCAAATATCTGCTCCCGCTTGAAGACCTTGCAAAAGATTATGAGTCAGAACACGGCAATACTACACTGTTTGCAATTGCAAGAAACGCGTATGCACAGGCTAATGATGGGGATACAACACTTCACTCGATCCCTTACCAGCCTTCAATATTCGGACTTTTCTACAATCAGACACTGTTTGACAAAGCCGGGGTATCAGGTGTTCCCCAGACATGGGATGAACTTGATGCAGCTTGCCAGAAACTTGTAGATGCAGGAATCACACCGATAACTGCAGATGACGCATACATGACATGCATCATCGGCTACCAGCTCGCAAGATATCTTGGACAGGACGGAGTCAAGAGCCTTGTCACAGGCGAAGCAGTTAACGGAACTACATGCACATGGTCAGATGCAGGTGTCCTCAGCGCAGCAAAGGATATTGAAGACTTTTCAAAGAAGGGCTATTTCTCAGCGAATATTTCCACAAATGCATATCCTGTAGGACAGAACCAGGAATTTGCTATCGGCGATGCAGCTATTATCCCCTGCGGTTCATGGCTTCCCAATGAGTGCAAAGATTACACAGCTGAAGATCTTAAGTGGGGTTATATGAACTTCCCTACAGTTGACGGCGGCAAGGACGACAGAACAGCGAACAACATCGCGAACCAGGTATTCGCTATCAACAAAGACACGAAGATGGCCGATCAGGCATTCCAGTACATTGCATACCTGACATCAGGTGATGTTGACGCTCAGTTCGTAAGTGATGCAATGTGCATCCCGGTCGACAAAGCCAATTCAGACACATGGCCGACAGAACTCGCAGCAGTCAAAACTGACTTCGATGCAACAACAACATATTATGACTGGGCATGCGGAGTTGAGAGCAATGCAGATATAACAGGCGACATCAAGGACAACACGATCAAGTTATGCGCAGGAACACTTGATGCACAGGGCTTTGTAGACGCAATGAAATCGGTTTCAGGACAGTGACCTTAATGATCGGATCAATAATATGAAGTGACAGAACAATCACACATATGTTCCAAAGAGAGGGGTGGCATCGGTGCAAAGCCGCTGTCACCCTTATTAAGTGGGGTGAGCAAATGAAAGAGCATAAGAAGAAAAACAGCAACCGCGGAATGATAATCACGTTCCTTGCTCCTGCGGTCATAATCTTCCTGGTGGTATTTCTGTACCCGATAATCCGTACAGTGATGATGAGCTTCTACAAAATAGATGCGGTTACGGATAAGATGGCAGATTGGACATTTACGGGGCTGGCTAATTATCAGAAGCTTCTCTCGACACCGATCTTCGCGACAGCAATGCTTAATATCCTGAAAATCTGGCTGATAGGCGGGATCATCGTCCTGGGGCTGTCGCTCCTCTTTGCGGTAATCCTCACGAGCGGTATACGGTTCAAGAAGTTCTTCAGGGCAGTCATCTACATGCCGAATATCATAAGTGCCGTGGCACTTGCGACAATGTGGCAGCAGTACGTTTATAATTCCAAATTCGGACTCCTCACAAGCGTCCTTAAGGCACTGCATCTTGATGCACTTGCCAAAACACCGTGGCTCGATCCGGATCACCTTTTCTGGTCAATGCTGTTTGCTTACTGCTTTGGCATGGTGGGTTATCACATGCTCATCTGGTGCAGCGGAATAGAGCGCATAAGCCCGGATCTCTTCGAGGCGGCGACTATAGACGGCGCCAACAAACCTAAGCAGTTCTGGTATATTTCAAGGCCCCTCCTCAAGGGAGTATTCAAAACAAATATCACCATGTGGTCGGTCTCAACAGCGGCGTTCTTCGTCTGGTCACAGCTCTTCTCAACAGTTACGGCCAGTAAATCGACAATGGTACCTGTACAGTACATGTATCTTCAGACCTTCGGTGCGGGCAACGCGGTCACGGACCGCAATGCCGGATATGGAGCGGCAATAGGAATCGTGCTCTGTATATGTATCGTAATCATATTCACGATAACAAACCGCGTCATAAAGAATGACGATCTGGAGTTTTAGGAGGGCGCTATGGCAAGAGAAAAGGAAAACAAAGTAAAGAAAGTTAATTGGGGCAAGGAACGACGCCTTCTTCCGGGATATATTCTGTTGACTCTGTGGGTCCTATTCACATTTATGCTGCTGGGCTGGATCCTGTGCGCAAGTCTTTCAACTACGGCTGATATCTTCAAGGGCAAGGCACTTCAGTTCCCAACGGGACTTCATTTTGAAAATTATATTGCGGCCTGGGGCGATAACCATGTGGCAACATTCTTTGCAAATTCTCTGCTGTATTCGCTTGTTTCATGCACACTGCTGATCCTCATATGCGCGCCTGCAGCTTATGTCCTTGCACGCTACACATTCATCGGCAACAAGGTGATACAGAGCGGATTTGTGGCAGCCATGGGTGTTCCGATCGTAATGGTGGTGCTTCCCTTGTTTTGCCTGATAGCGAACGCGGGACTTCTCAATAACATAATTACGAGCAAGATGACACTGATATTCCTGTATATCGGAATAAATATCCCATATACGACGATATTCCTGCTGACCTTCTTCGCGAATCTTTCGAGGACGTATGAAGAGGCAGCGGCAATCGACGGCTGCAAGCCGACACAGACATTCTGGAAGATCATGTTCCCGATGGCGCAATCTGGTATTGTTACTGTTACGATCTTCAATTTTATAAATATCTGGAATGAGTATTTCCTTTCGCTCATATTTGCTAATTCCGACAAGCTGCGTCCTGTTGCTGTAGGTCTTTATGGTATGCTGCAGTCGATGCAATACACGGGAAACTGGGCTGGAATGTTCGCGGCAGTAATTATTGTATTTGCACCGACATTTGTCCTGTATCTGTTCCTGTCAGAGAAATTGATCGGAGGAATTACCGGAGGAATTAAAGGTTAGAGACATAAAAAGAATATTATA
>JAAZDA010000214.1 GCA_012512995.1 Clostridiales bacterium
ATATACTTAACTACTTTATCACTAAAGGCATGAAGTTGCTATCAGCAACAGACGTTAATTTGCCTGCCGGCATTCGAATTCCGGCGCAAATGACTTATAATACTTTATGGGGAGTACTACAGGGACATGGGGGTTACGAATGATCAAAAAGCTGATATGCAACCTTACCGGAATAGGGCTGTTTGTTTTGGCGGCTGCAGCTATACCGACGGCCGCAGTCAGGTGTCAGGCGGCAGAGGAGAAGACAGAGGTCCGTTTTGCGTACTTTGATCTTGGTGATTATTACCAGGTGAATGACGAGGGAGCTCTGGACAGCCTGGATTCAGCGTATCTGGATGAAATATCGCAGTACACGGATCTGAAATTTACTTATGTTGATTGCGGAACATGGGAAAATGCACTGAAGAAGCTGGAAAAACATGAAGTGGATCTGGTCGGCACTATGCAGTGGACGCAGGAGCGCGAGGCAAAGTACGAAATCTGCGACAGCAACTATGGATATACAGTTGCGGAACTGACGGCCAGGAAGGATTCAGGATATATCTATGAAGATTATGCGGGCATGGACGGCGCAACAGTAGGGTATATTGATGGCTATGTCATTGGTGATCAGCTCAGGGAACTGATGGAAGAAAAAGATCTGTCATTTAATGCCAAAGCATATAGCAGCCAGTCAGATCTTGAAAATGCTCTTGATAACGGCGACATAGACATAATTGCCGACAATTCGCACGCCATGAGAGATGACTGGATCCTGCTCGAGAAATTTCACTACGCTCCAATGTACTTCGCATCGTGGAAAGGTAACGGCGGCTTAACTGATGCAATCAGCGAGGCACTTGTCAAAATCAAACTGTATGAGCCCGAATTCGACGATAAACTGACAGAAAAGTACTACGGAAAGATGACCACGTCTCCTTATAATAAGCAGGAGATAGATTGTATAAATCAGAACGAAACATACACCGTGTATTTTGACCCTGACACGAGACCGATCGCGTGACAGATCTTGCTGATGAAACAGTAAAGAACAACAGGAATCTCACAGAGTCTGTATGAGACACTGGCGATACTTATTAAGAACAGGAGACGATAAATAATGGAAATGATCCGCAATTTCAAATATTCCGGAGGCTTCTTCGGACACTATGAGGAACTTATAAGAGCTGTAGTCATTCCTTATCAGGAGAGAATTCTTAATGATGAAATAGATGGTATAGAGAAGAGCCACAGTCTTGAAAACTATCGTCTGGCTGCTGAGAAGATTGAAACCGGAAAGTGCAGCGGTAAGTTCTACGGAATGGTATTTCAGGACAGTGATGTTGCCAAATGGCTTGAGGGTGCGGCGTATTCTCTCTGTCTTAATCCTGATAAAGCGCTCGAGGAGCGCTGTGATTCTGTGATCGATCTGATCGGGAGAGCACAGGAAGCTGACGGATATCTGGACACATATTATACAGTCCTTTGCCCTGAGAAGAAGTGGACGAACCTCGAACAGGGGCATGAGATGTATTGTGCAGGCCACATGATAGAGGCAGCTGTTGCCTATGCAGAGAGCACGGGCAAAGAAAAGCTCCTTCATATCATGTGCGGAATGGCAGATCACATATATAAGCGATTTGTGACTGACGGAACAGTCGGATTCCCGGGGCACCCGGAGATAGAGCTGGCGCTGATGCGCCTTTATGAGTATACCGGGAACCATAACTATCTTGAACTGGCTGAGCACTTCGTGGATGCACGCGGAGCAGATCCTGAATTCTTCGACAGGGAAGCAGAAAAGAGGGGCTGGGATGTCTGGCCGAGAGGCGATGATCCTGCGTTATACAATCTGAGTTACGCACCTGTCCGTGAGCAGACTAATGCTGAAGGACACGCTGTCAGAGCTGTGTATCTTTTCTCCGGGATGGCGGATGTAGCGATGGCAACGGACGATGATTCGCTGAAGAACGCCTGCCGCAGGTTATGGGAG
>JAAZDA010000215.1 GCA_012512995.1 Clostridiales bacterium
CAATACGTTGCCACGCTAAAGTGGAATTGTTGACCTTGCGCTCCGCCCTGCTCTTGGGCTAAACTTGTCATCAGAACAATTTAAGTATGGAGGCTCTGGCATGTTTGTTGCAGACAGATGGAAAGACTATGAAGTGATTGATACCTCGAATGGTGAAAAACTCGAAAGATGGGGGAAATATATACTGGTCCGCCCGGATCCACAGGTCATCTGGCAGACGCCAAAGAGCAGCCGCTGGGACAAAATAAACGCCCATTACCACAGAAGCAGCAAGGGCGGCGGCGAATGGGAATTCTTCGATCTTCCTAAAGAATGGACCATTAAATATGATGAACTTGTTTTCCATCTGAAGCCCTTTTCATTTAAGCACACAGGGCTCTTCCCCGAGCAGGCGGCAAACTGGGACTGGTTCTCAGCGATCATCAGAAAGGCTGTTGCAGGCGGGCGCAGCGTAAATGTCCTCAATCTTTTAGCCTATACCGGCGGAGCTACAGTCGCGGCGGCCCAGGCAGGAGCACACGTCACACACGTTGATGCTTCAAAGGGAATGGTTCAATGGGCCAAGGAAAATGCGGCATCATCCGGCATCGATGAGAAGAAAACACGCTGGATAGTCGATGATTGCGGAAAATTTGTTGAGCGTGAAATCAGACGTGGCAATCACTATGACGCTGTGATCATGGATCCGCCTTCATATGGAAGAGGCCCGGGCGGCGAAATCTGGAAAATGGAAGATTCAATCTATCCTTTCCTTGAAAAGACCGTCAGGCTGCTCAGTAATGAGCCACTCTTCTTCCTGATCAATTCCTACACGACCGGTCTTCAACCGGCTGTGCTGAACTATATGCTGCACTCTGCGCTTGATCACAAAGTGACCGGCACCATCGAAGCAGATGAAGTCGGGCTTCCCGTCTCATCGAACGGCCTTGTTCTTCCGTGCGGAGCAGCTGGCAGATTTACAGCGAAATAGAATCGAGAATTTTCCCGGCAACCTCCGGCGCCCAGGTGTCATATCCCGGCACCGCGTTTCCCAGAACGCTTCCATGCGTAAATGTCATAGGCATCCGTGTCGGAAAGTAAAGCGCCATTCTGCATATATAGACCGCAATCGCGCTCAGACACAACGCAATGAGCAATGGCGTAAAAAACCTGATCTTCTCCGCTTTGACGTAGTGCCAGTAAAGGCACCAGAGGATGAACAGCAAAATCGGGATAGCCATCGGGTTCATTGCAAGTGACTCGTAAAGTCTGCCTTGGATCAGCAGAACAAATGCTCTTGTAAGTCCACATCCCGGGCAGGGGAATCCGCAGAAAATCACGGACGGGCATGACGCGTTGAAGAAAAACAGACATAATACGCGCCATAAAACAATTACTATGATCAGTATAAGTATTGTTTTCAGATCTTTTCTGATTCTTCCTGCTATGCCTTTCAATTATCACCTTTCACTGCAAAATACGACCGCGCTGTAAGTTGTCAGATCGATATTATAATAAAGCGCCTGTTCAAAAAAGAACAGGCGCTTTCTCAACAATTCAAATATCCCGTATTGATAACAAATCCACCATTAAGCTGCCATGCACTCACGGAGTTCTTCCATGAGTTCTTCAACCTTGTCAAGCTTCTCCCACGGAAGATCTACATCTGTGCGTCCAAAGTGACCGTAAGCTGCTGTCTACTTGTATATCGGTCTCCTCAGATCGAGCATCTTGATGATTCCCGCCGGACGAAGATCAAAGTGTTTACGGATGATCTCTGCGATCTTCTCGTCAGCGATCTTGCCTGTGCCAAATGTTTCGACATTTACAGATGTCGGCTGTGCGACGCCGATAGCATATGAAAGCTGGATCTCAAGGCGATCAGCAAAACCTGCTGCAACAAGATTCTTTGCCACATAGCGTGCTGCATATGCTGCTGAGCTATCGACCTTTGTGCAATCCTTGCCGGAGAATGCTCCGCCACCGTGACGGCCAACTCCACCATAGGTGTCAACGATGATCTTACGGCCTGTAAGACCTGCATCACCCTGAGGGCCTCCGATTACGAAACGTCCTGTAGGATTGATGAACACCTTTGTGTTCTTGTCGACCATTGTTGAATCAACAACAGGATCAATTACATACTTGCGGATATCTTCATGTATCTGTTCCTGTGATACCTTTTCGTCATGCTGAGTTGAAATAACTATAGCCTCAAGACGTATCGGCTTATTATTCTCATCATATTCAACTGATACCTGTGACTTGCCATCAGCACGAAGATAAGGGAGCGTTCCGTTCTTGCGGACTTCGCTGAGTTTTCTTGTCAGCTTGTGAGCCAGGTTGATCGAATATGGCATATATTCCGGAGTCTCGTTCGTAGCATAGCCGAACATCATTCCCTGATCTCCTGCTCCGATAGCTTCGATCTGAGCATCTGTCATCTCGTTCTCTTTGGCTTCGAGCGCTTTGTCAACGCCCATTGCGATGTCAGGTGACTGCTGATCAAGAGCTACAAATACAGCACATGTATTCGCGTCAAAACCCTTGGATGAATCATCATAACCGATCTCTTTTACTGTGTCGCGGACAACCTTCTGATAATCGACAACAGCCTTTGTTGTGATCTCGCCTGTAACAAGTACAAAGCCCGTGCATGTAGCTGTTTCGCACGCTACACGGCTCATCGGATCCTGAGCTATGCAGGCATCAAGAATAGCATCTGAAACCGCATCACAGATCTTATCCGGATGTCCTTCTGTGACAGACTCTGAAGTGAAAATATATTTCTCCATTGAAAACCTCCTGTTGGTGTGTGTAAAAACTGTTGCGCATATGGCAGAAAAAGGGGAAGAAAAAATCCGTCTGGATATCACCGGACGGATTCGAGTATGCAACGCAAATCCTCTTATTGTTCGACCGGCCTTTCGGCTCTCGCTCAGGTTGGCACCTTCCCATTTGAGGGGTTGCCGCGGCTTCATAGACCCTTTGTGTCTCCACCGCCTCTGAATAAGAGTATCACCATATGTAATTTACTGAACTGAATGATACGACTGCACGTCTCCTTGTGTCAAGGTTGCGCCGCACCACACTTTGTAGTGTTTGTCCAACTGAGCAACACTTTCAATCTTCTGTCACAATGAAAGCGTATGCCCGGAAAAAAAGATCTATTTCTTTTCTGATGCAAGATAATGATAAAACGAAGTCACTGTCATCTGGTTGTATGCGTATACCCACAGATCCGCGATACCACACGAAATCATGCCGAGAAGATAAAGCGGAATAAAGCTTAACTCAATGTACAGAAGTTTTCCCTTGTTCCCTTTCATCATGTTTGCCGAAGTGCGAAGAGCTTCCGTGGACATCATATCCGGAAAGTCTATAAGCAATACTACGCCCATTGCAAATGTCAGTCCCACATAGCATGACAAAACAATTCCTGCCGCATAGAGCACTATGATCAGCACTGTGTTTGAGCCTGCCACAAATGAAGCTATCTGAGCCGGGAGCCTACACGCAAGTTCTATCGCTGCAAGAACTGCCTCCATTTTTACCACACGGTCTGAGTTCTCTTTTCTGAACCCTCTGAACAGATCCCTGAAAACAGGCTTTTGATCATAAGCAAGGCTCATCAGAATGAAATACAGGCCAAAGGTGAATATTCCCATGAATGTGGTCACAATAAAAACAGCGATCTCACCGCCTATAAAGTTCCATAGAGACGTTCCCAAAGATATCCCTGCGATTATCTGATAACCGATCAGCAGACAGATAGCATTGAAGATCTCTGCCCCGATGACAGTACCAAAATTGCCTATCAGTGAAAGCCTTGCCTCAGCTTTTCTGGATGAAGATATTTCAGATACTCGTTGCGTCATCGTTATTTGTTTCTCCTTCATAACTGTCTACGGCCTGCCCGCCGTCTGAATCGTCATTGTCTGTTGCGCTTTCGACTGTCCCGACCACTCCGTTACCATCGAGATCAATACCGGTTTCCTGCTCAGCAGCTCCAATCAGATCGTCAAGAGAATAGCCATACATCTGCTCTGCAACACTGTTTACCTGCTGCCGCAATTCAGAATTGGTGAACAATGAATAATATGTAGTTCCCACTATTGCAGTATTTGCAACCAGTGCTATTACCGAAAGGATGACCGCATTCCTGCTCATTTTGGATATCTTCCTGTCATCGCTCTTTGATATAATTGCCAGAACAATTGAAACAGGTGCAAGAATATATGGAATTATCACAGTCATAAAAAAGGTAAAGATCAATGATCCCATTCCAAGAAGAAAAGACAACCTTGAAAGGTGCTGCGCCTGCGTTTTTTTGACGAACGCCGGATCATAGTCATCAGAGCTGTTGTTGAACCCGTTATTATTGTAACCATTGTTGTTATAACCGTTATAATCGCTCATACTTAACCTCGTAGTTTGAAAGCATGCTTTATCAGCTTTCAAACTTAACCTCATGCTGCGACTGTTTTACAGGAGCAGCTAATGGCCACCGGCCATTTTAATGATTGTACCCTCTCGTTTTGAAAAAGTAAACGAAGCCGGCGCCGCTGCCCATTAAAGTTTTATAAACTGGCCTGATCTGCCATTCCAAAGTCTCTGTATGTCTTCTTTCTCAGCTTGAAGTATGTCGGGAACAGGAACAGATCCGCGCACACCCATGCGAGAGGACTGGCAAAACAAGCGCCGGGAAAGTCAATCAGTGGAATCAGTATTACAGCAACCAGTACCCGCGCTGCCATTTCGCAGACTCCTGAAAGAATCGCAAGACCGGAATGACCC
>JAAZDA010000216.1 GCA_012512995.1 Clostridiales bacterium
AAAAGCCAGTCTTTTTCTGGTTTTCATCGTATATATATATTGAGGATGTTTGTGTTAACGGTAAGGGGTACTTTCAAAGGATGTTATTGTTCTCGGGCTGTTGTTTTTCCATGATTCAGTGAAAGTTAAGCACTGCGCGCCATAGTGAGCTTGCGTGCTTAACAATTCCAAGAATGATGGTTATGAATCAATCATGCTCAGTGAACAGCAACAAAGTAACTTTCAAAAGAAATCAAATTAGAATTTCTTATTGACATTCAATATTAAATGATATATAGTCTCAATTAGAACAAGTTCTTGCAAGAACAGCAGCACCAGGTAACAGAGGAAACGCCTATGATTCAACGGAACACTATTCAATGCGAGATGGTATATGAAGCAGTAAATGCACTGAAGTGTCACGCTACTGCTGACGAGGTTTATGACTACGTTTATAAGGAAAACTCCACTATCAGCAGGGGTACGGTTTACCGGAACCTGAACAGATTGTCAGGAACCGGCAGGATACGCAAAATTGAGATACCGGGAAGTGCGGATCGCTTTGACCAAAGGTGTGACGAACACTATCACATAAAGTGTGATAAGTGTGGACGGGTATTCGATGTGGATATGGATGCAATTCCTGATCCATACAGGAAGATCAGGAACAAACATGGATTCAAATTCTCAGGATGTAGTATTGTATTCAGCGGAATCTGCCCGGAATGCCAGAAAGAAAGTAAGAAAGAAATCCAGAAAGAAGACTAATCATAAGAACACAAATGTACCAACAAATATAAAACAAAAAACGAGAAAGAACATGAGAAGTATCGCAAAGCTAGACTTACAGTATGCACACAGGTTTTACGGATTTAAAGGAGAGGCACAGTATCTGCATGGACATACAGGAAATCTGCCCATAGAGGTCGAGGATTCGATCAACATGGGAGTTAATATGGTTTTCCCGTGTAACGAGATCCAGAAGACAGCATGGGATGTTCTTCGGAATTTCGATCACGCGCTCATCCTCAGAGAAGACGATCCGTTACTTCCGGCAATCCTCAAGGTCTATGAGGAGCAGGGGATCCGCAACGGTGCTCCTACCAATAAGATGATGGGACCTGCATTCAAAACTGATCTTGCAACAGCATATCCTGAATGCCGCCTGGTCGTTACCAAAGAGACAATGACAGTCGAAGGAATGATAAAGATCGTTTATGATCTTCTCAAGGACAAGATGAATATCGCGAAGATCACATTCACCAGCGGCGTCAATGCTGCTACCCAGGAATACCCTGTGAACAAAACAATCGAGCGCTGCCCGCTCTGCGGCATAGCTCTTGACGAGAACGGTGTCTGCCCCAAGTGCGGCCATAAGAAACCGTGATCGCAGTAGCTGCTGCGATTACTGCACAGGCAATACGGACGTGCATTCCTCGCAGATATTCGGATAAGACATGAATGTAGCGCAGAAAACACAGTGAAAGATGGGACAGGCAAAACTGCCAATGCCCATCTTTTGCTTTAGAATTCTCAATATAGCCAATCAGATCAAATTTATTCTGAATAATGCTCACAGTATGTGTGGCATAAACTGGAAATCAGGATATAATCAGAGTAACGGAATCACATACCGGATAGCGGTGTGGTCTGATCAAATACAAGGAGGTCAGTAAATGCAGAAGTATGTATGCTCAATCTGCGGCTATGTCTACGATGAAGCCGTGGAGAAGGTGAAGTTCCAGGAATTACCTGAGAACTGGAAATGCCCGCTGTGTTCAGCTCCGAAATCGGCATTCAGAGCAATGCCTGAAACAGGAACAGCAGGAACGACAGCACCGCAGAGTACGCCTGGCGCGGACGCACACAGTGGTATAAAAGGCAATGCAAAACAAGAAGACCAGCATGAAGACATCAGTGACATGAAGAAGTTATCTGCCGGAGAATTGTCTGCACTTTGTTCAAGCCTGGCTAAGGGCTGTGAGAAGCAGTATCTTGCTGAGGAGTCAGGACTTTACATGCAGCTTGCGGATTATTTCAAGAGCAAAATGTCTATTCCTGATGAATCGACTTTTCCTGAACTCCTTGAGCTGGTGAATAATAATCTCAGCGCACAGATAACAGAAGCTGATAATGAAGCTGAATCCGCATCTGACAGAGGCGCGAAGAGAGTTTTGACGTGGAACCGCAAGGTCACAACGATGCTTGGAGCAT
>JAAZDA010000217.1 GCA_012512995.1 Clostridiales bacterium
ACAGCATCGATGATTCCATTTCCAGTTCCGTTCTTTACAAAGTTGTAAATGTTGTTTTGTGCATGTGTCGATTGAAAAGCCATAGTATCACAAATTCGGTTAGTGTTTCAGTTCTTCAGGGCAAGGCATATAGTTGACCATAAATTCACGGCAAGGTTTGTATTGGTCACGAATCTTGCGCATTGAGAATTTTGCTTCGACTTTTTCGAAGATGTCGAGACCACGACCGAGAGTGATGTACCAGTCGTTGTCTATCTGGATCGAGCGGTCGTGAACAGCATGAAAGTCATATGTAAATATGATTCCATAGATACTTTCGAGTTCAGCAGCAAGGTCGTTATAGAACTCAATGTCTTCTGCAACGCTTTCGGTTTCGTTCTTGGTGCTGAGATGGATGGAGAGTTCATCTTTATTGGCTGAGCAATCGTAGACAGTCTGAATAAACTCCATCAGGTTGTATTTCTGGAAGTCCCAAACAAGATAAGGGTCAACGATTACCACACGATGTGCCGTGCGGAGATAATCACCGAACAGCGATTTGTACGAGATGCCGGTCTGATTTTGACGGACGCTGACAATCTTGGATACAGGGATGTTGATGCGTGGACGTCTTGGACGTTCTTCTGCCGGAGCGGCTTCGTCAGCAGGGATAGGTCTGGAGTCTATATTATATGCCTTATTTCTCAAATAATTAAATTTTTCTTTGTAAAGTCTTGACTAGTACCCAAGGTATGAGTGTATATTTGCAGTAAGATTTGCGCAAATATGAATAAAATCAAATTATCAATCGGTCGTTTCAGCACTCTTTGCAGAGTGACAGTCAAGACATTGAAGCATTACGAGAAAATGGGTGTGCTCATTCCTCACCAGGTGGATGAGTGGACTCACTACCGCTACTATGATGTAAGCCAGATGGAACAACTGCTTAGAATCAAGCAGTTTCAGTCCATGGGTTTTACTCTGACTCAGATCCGTAAGATGCAGCAAGATGGGGAAGATTCCCTTTCTGTAAATGACATTGTTGCAGCGATGAATCAGGTGAAGGCGAAAATCTCCGAACTTGTGCTAAGACAGAATTCTTTGCAGGATATGCTGGATGCGATCAAAAAACAAAATCAAGAAATGGAAGTAACAATCAAATCACTACCAGAAATTGTAGTCGCAAGCCACAGAAGTGTCATCAGTTCTTATCAGGATCTCTTCGATCTCCTGCCAAACAAGATAGGTCCGGAAATGGCCCGTCTTGGATGTACCTGCCCTGAACCGGGCTATGGATTTACCCTAGAACACGATGGCGAATACACCGGTCATAACATTGACATTGAGTATTGCGAGCAGGTTGACAAGGCAATGACTGATTCCGATCTGGTTCAGTTCAAGACTATTCCTGCCGTACCAAAAGCACTTATCTATAAGCATTACGGTGCTTATGAGAATCTTCCTGCATCTTGGGCAAAACTGTATGCTTATATGGAACAGAACGATATCAAGGCTGTCGATCTGCCTCGCTTCAACCAGATTGACGGTATATGGAACAAGGACTCTATCGATGAATGGCTCACTGAAATTCAAGTGCCGATAGAGTGATTCTGTAAAAAAAATCAGAATTTTCTTTGGCGGTTAAAAAAAAGTCGTACATTTACACCCGAATAAGAAAAATAGAGAAAATAGTATGCTGAATATTATGACTACATCATGGTGGTGGCTTAACTCAAGATTCAAAAGATCGTGAGAACGCACCCGTGTATGTACTAATCAGATACAAATATATAAAGGGCCTGTCGTAGATCACGACAGGCTTTTTTTATGCCTTTAGGTCAATATTTAAAATCAAGTTATATTATGAGTTATCAAATTGATGAAAATGGATTTTATGGAGAGTTCGGAGGTGCTTACATCCCCGAGATTCTCTACAAAGTGGTAGATGAACTGCAGAAGGCTTACAGGCCATTGATTGAGAGCGAGCAGTTCCGGAAGGAGTATCATGGGTATCTGCGCGACTACGTGGGTAGGCCTTCACCTCTGTATTATGCCAAAAGAATGAGCCAGAAGTATGGTTGCCAGCTTTATCTGAAGCGCGAGGATTGCAATCACACCGGTGCTCACAAAATCAACAATGCCATCGGGCAGATTCTGCTGGCAAAGAAAATGGGGAAAACTCGCATCATTTGCGAAACAGGAGCCGGTCAGCACGGTGTGGCAACGGCCACGGTGTGTGCGCTGATGGATATGAAGTGCGAGGTGTTTATGGGCAAAACCGATGTGGAGCGCCAGCACACCAACGTGGAGCTAATGAGAATGCTGGGTGCTCAGGTGAACACCGTGACAACCGGTAATATGACTCTGAGCGACGCCTGCTCGGCTGCAATCCGTGACTGGTGCTGTCATCCAAAGGATACCTACTATCTGGTGGGCAGTACGATGGGACCACATCCATATCCCGACATGGTGGCAAAGTTGCAAAGCGTGATAAGCGTTGAAATCAAGGAACAGCTGCAAGAGAAGATTGGGCGAGATTATCCTGACTATCTGGTGGCTTGCATCGGCGGAGGCAGTAATGCTGCCGGCACAATCTATCACTACACGGATGACGAGAGAGTGAAGATAGTACTTGCCGAGGCTGGCGGAAAGGGCATTGACTCAGGTTACACTGCAGCAACCATACACCGAGGTAAGACAGGCATCCTGCATGGCTCAAAGATGCTGGTGATGCAGACTCCCGACGGTCAGATAGAGGAAGCATTCACCATCTCAGCCGGACTGGATTACCCAGGCGTAGGACCAATGCATTGCAATATGGCGAAGGAAGGGCGCACAACAGTGTTTGCCATCAACGATGACGAGGCTATCTATGCAGGATATGAACTGACGCGTATGGAGGGAATCATTCCGGCCATAGAGAGTGCTCATGCCGTGGCTGCACTGAGCAAGATGAAGTTCAAGCCTACTGATGTAGTAGTGCTGACAGTCAGTGGTCGAGGCGACAAGGATGTGGAGACCTATTTGAAGAACAAAGAAATGGCTAAAGAATATGGCAACTTTTAAATACACAACACAGATGAGGAATGTATTGGCCGACCTCTATACACCTGTATCGGTTTATATGAGACTGAGAGACCTTTACACACAGTCGGTTCTGATGGAGTCTAGCGACTATCATGGCGGCGAGAATGCGCGTTCATTCATCGGAATACATCCCATTGGAAGCATTGCCGTCAGTCATGGAATTGCTGTGGCAACCTATCCAGACGGAACACGCACTCATAAACCTGTTTCAAAGGATTATACTACAGACATGGCCATCAATGATTTCATCCGCAGCTTTGAGGTGACGGGGGACTGCAGTAACCTGTGCGGACTCTATGGCTACACATCTTTCAATGCCGTGCGCTACTTTGAGAATATCGACATTAAGGACGAGACGCTTGAAAAGAACGATGCTCCCGACATCCTATATATATTATATAAGGATATCATCATGTTCGACCACTTTAATAATACAATGGTGATGATTGAACTGCTTCATAATGGGGAGAAGGACGGTCTAGATAAGATTGAGCAGGCCATGAACCGTCAGAATGTAAATGCCTACACCTTCCATCCCGTGGGTGAGACCACATCGTCTCTGACAGATGAGGAGCATAAGGCAAACATTCGCAAGGGCATTGCTCACTGCAAACGTGGAGATGTGTTTCAGATTGTACTTTCACGCCGATTCATTCAAAAGTATGAGGGCGATGACTTCAAGCTCTATCGTGCTCTGAGAAGTATCAATCCCAGTCCGTATCTGTTCTACTTCGACTTCGGCGGTTTCCGCATCTTTGGAAGTTCTCCTGAGACGCATTGCAGGATTGAGGACAAGAAGGCTTACATCGACCCGATAGCCGGAACAACGAAGCGAACGGGTGATAGGGAGGCTGATCTGAAAGGTGCTGAATACCTGCGCAATGATCCGAAGGAGAATGCAGAGCACGTGATGCTTGTCGATTTGGCCCGGAATGACTTGAGCAGAAATTGCTACGGCGTGAATGTGGACTTCTACAAGGACTTGCAATATTATAGCCACGTGATTCACTTGGTTTCGCGAGTGAGTGGAGAACTTTATGAGGGCGCAGATTCAATCAAGGCCTTCATCGACACATTCCCTGCGGGTACGCTGAGTGGCGCTCCGAAAGTGAGGGCAATGCAACTGATAAGCGAGTATGAGCCTCACAACCGTGGTGTCTACGGCGGCTGCATCGGTTTTATCGGATTGAATGGCAATCTGAATCAGGCCATAACCATTCGCACTTTTGTGGCTCGTAACAATGAACTCTGGTTTCAGGCTGGTGGCGGTATCGTGGCAAAGAGCAACGAGGAATCTGAACTTCAGGAAGTGAATAATAAACTTGGGGCTTTGAAAAAGGCAATATTAATGGCGGAGGAAATGTGATGAAAATAGTTATTATAGACAATTACGACAGTTTTACATACAATCTGGCTCACTTGGTGAAAGAGATTGGAGCCGAGATAATAGTCGTGAGAAACGACCAGTTTGAGCTGAATCAGCTGGAGATATATGACAAGATAATCCTTTCGCCCGGACCTGGCATTCCTTCTGAGGCAGGCTTGTTGATGGATGTTATCCGTGAGTATGCCGGAAAGAAACCTATATTGGGCGTATGCCTGGGACATCAGGCAATAGGCGAGGTGTTCGGCGCAAAGCTGGAGAACCTGAGTGAGGTCTTTCATGGTGTGGCAACAGAGGGCTCACAACTTGGTAATGATTATATCTTCGAAGGCTTACCCAACCGAATCATAATGGGCAGATACCACTCATGGATTGTGTCGAAGGAAGACTTTCCTTCATGTCTTGAGATAACTGCTGAAAGTGATGAGGACCAGATCATGGCTCTACGCCATAAAAAGTATGATATCCATGGCATTCAGTTTCATCCTGAAAGTGTGCTTACTCCTGAAGGCAAGAAAATAATCAAAAATTATATAAATCATTAATAATGAAAAAGTATCTGGAAGAAATTTTGAACCACGAGTATCTTTCTCGTGAAGAGACACATGACATCCTTATTAATATTACTAAGGAGAAGTATCCCAACGAACAACTGGCCGCTCTGATGAGCATGATTCAGTTGAGAGGCATCACCGTTGATGAACTGCTTGGTTTCCGCGACGGTATCCTTGAGACAGGAGTATCTGTAGATCTTGATGCCGACAAGTATGTTGACATCGTGGGCACTGGGGGAGACATGAAGAACACCTTCAACATCTCAACATGCGCCTGTGCTGTGGTGGCCGGTGCTGGCTATAACGTGGTGAAGCACGGCAACTACGCATCCACCTCTACTTCGGGAGCGAGTGATGTGATGGCTCAGCATGGCGTGGCCTTTTCATTCGACCTAGACCGTCTGAATCGTTCTATGGCAGAGACGCACATGGTCTATCTGCATGCGCAGGTCTATGCCAAGGCAATGAAGTTCGTTGGTCCCGTGAGGAAGATTCTACCTTTCATGACGTTCTTCAATCTGTTGGGGCCACTGGTAAACCCTTCGAAACCTCATTGCAACGTGATGGGAACAGCCACTCTGGAGCAGATGCGCATGTACAATAATGTGTTCCAGAAGATGGGTGTGGACTATGCCATCGTCAACAGCACCGACGGTTACGATGAGATATCTCTCACCGGCACATTCAAGATAACCACTAACAATTATGAGAAGGTGTTTGATCCATCAGATATCGGCATGCCTGAATCCAGCGAATATGATTTGTTTGGAGGCCGCACCAAGGAAGAGGCAGCAAAGATCTTCGACGATGTACTGGAGAACAGGTCCACAAAGAGTCAAAAGAATGTCGTTCTTGCCAATGCTGCTGTTGCCATCCAATGCATGGATCAGAGCAAGAGTCTCGAGGAAGCGCTGGCCATAGCACGTGAGAGTCTGGAGAGTGGCAAGGCACTGAGCAATTTCCGAAAATTTGTAGAACTGAATAGATGATGGATATATTAGAACAGATAGTTGCAGACAAGCGGTTAGAGGTTGCAGAGCAAAAGAAAGCGCTGCCCACCGCTCACCTCTATCGCATGGTGGAGGACATGATGGATAAGACACAGCAGCCCTCCTCCATGATCAAGACATTACTTGGCTCTACTACTGGCATCATCGCTGAGTTTAAACGTAAGTCGCCCTCGAAAGGCTGGATTAAGGAGAGTGGCCTTGCCGACATCATTCCGCTGAGTTATCAGAAGCATGGTGCAACGGCACTGAGCATACTGGCTGATGAGAAATACTTCGGAGGCAAACCGGCATTCATCAGTCAAGCTCGTACCAGTGGAGTTTCCATACCTATCTTATACAAGGAGTTCGTAGTGGATGAATATCAACTCTTCCTTGCCAGACTTCAGGGGGCTTCGGCAGTGCTGCTGATTGCTGCTGACTTGACGCTTGATGAATGCCGCCAACTGATGATGACGGCTCATGAGTTAGGGTTGGAGGTGCTGCTTGAGATGCACTCAGAGAGCGAACTTGATTATGTAGCTCTGGAGCCAGATATGTGCGGAATAAATAATCGCAACCTGGGCACATTCGTCACTGATGTGCAGAATAGTTTCCGACTGGCTGAACGCTTACCAAAGACGGCTGTGAAGGTGAGCGAGAGTGGAATATCAGATCCCGAAACGGTGAGGCAACTACGTGCTGCTGGCTTCAAGGGTTTCCTGATGGGAGAAATATTTATGAAAGAAGAAAATCCGGGGCAAGCTCTGGAAGACTTTATAAAAAAATTATAGGATGAATAAGATCAATAAACTTTTTGAAGAGCGAGGAGATAAGAAACTGCTCTCATTGTATTTTTGTGCTGGTGACCCTACACTGGAGAGCACTGGCGAAGTGATCAAGGCGATGCAGCGCAAGGGAATCGCCATGGTGGAAGTGGGCTTTCCCTTCTCTGACCCTCTGGCCGATGGCCCCGTGATTCAGATGGCGGCAACTCGTGCCATAAAGAATGGGATGACCATCACAAAACTCTTTGCTCAGTTGAAGGAGATTAAGGACAAAGTGAACATCCCCCTCGTGCTGATGGGCTATCTAAACTTGGTCATGCAGTATGGCCTTGAGAACTTCTTCCAGAGTTGTCGGGAAAGTGGAGTGAGCGGAACGATTATTCCCGACCTGCCATTCAAGGATTATCTGGAGGTCGTAAAACCGATAGCCGACAAATATAACATTCGCATGATCATGCTCATCACACCTGAGACGAGCGAGGAACGTATCCGTTTCATCGACTCAAATACCGATGGATTCATCTACATGGTCAGCTCGGCTGCAATCACTGGTGCACAGAAGAGTTTCGATGAGGCTAAGCAAGAGTATTTCTGTCGTATAAATGGTATGGGATTGAAACATCCTCGCATGATTGGCTTTGGCATCAGCAACAAACAAACACTTGAGAGTTCACTTGCAAATGCAGCAGGTGCCATCATCGGAAGCAAATTCGTAACGTTGCTCGAAGAAACAAAAGATCCAGATAAAGCCCTCGATATGCTCTTTGACGCTCTTAAACAATGAATATAAAAGTGTGTGGCATGCGCGATGCTGATAACATTCGCGAGGTTGAGAAGCTGGGCATCGACATGATGGGATTCATCTTCTGGGAGAAGTCGAATCGGTATGTAGGTGCCGAGCCTCCGGCATATCTACCTGTGCGATGCAAGAGGGTAGGGGTTTTCGTCGATGCCCAGCCTCTTGCAGTGGTGGAGATTGCAAGAAGATTCCAGTTGGACTATATCCAGTTTCATGGGACAGAATCCACTTGCTATATCAGCGAGGTTCGTAATATGATGAGAGTCCTAAATCCAAATATCAAGATAATAAAGGCTATGAGCATATTCGACCGGGGCGATCTTCTCAAGACTGAACCATACGAGGGCATTTGCGACATGTTGCTGTTTGATACTAAAGGAAAACTTCCAGGGGGTAATGGCTCCAGATTCGATTGGAATGTACTACAACATTATCATGGTAACTTGCCTTTCCTGCTCAGTGGTGGAATAGCTCCCAACGACGCATCACAAATAAATGAATTCCATCATCCGATGTTTGCAGGGATTGACTTAAACAGCAAGTTTGAAATCAGTCCCGGAATAAAAGACATAGTGAAACTCAAAAGTTTTAAAGATGCAATCCTACTGCATAAGAGGGGGCTTTTATGATAATTTGAGTAAGTGAAAAAATGACTTGATGCAAATAAGTTTACCGTGACGTCCATCCGTTCGCCACCGATCTGGCATGTTCCGGTAACTAACGTATTTGCAACTCTTTTCCCCTGGTGAGCGTGACGGTCTGAATAGACACAGGCGCGGATGCTGTTTTTATCCTGAACGACTAGTTACCTGCTGCGGTTAGGAATCCCATATTACGTGACTGGCTGTAATCCCGCATAAACTCCTTTAAATTGCATTATAAGTCAATCATTTATGCATAAAGCTTTCGGATTAGCAGGGGTGCGGAGACAAAATTGCAGCTCTTTTGCAAATCTTTGGTTTGTGCGGGTTTGCAAATGTGCTGCAATGTGAGTGGGGAAAATCAAATACGAATCCTAATGCATCCCGAAGGGTGCAAAGCGGGTGATCAAAAACTAATTAAAACTACCCTAGATGGAGTTTCGGGGCGTAATAAATCCAATATTTGATTTCCAAATTGCTTTTCAAGTTAGTCGATATTGGTCTGCTGTAAAAGTATTAAAAAATAATCATCATTTCATTTTAAGACAAAATTTAAGGGTTGTACTAATTTATTTCAACGGTGTAATATTTTAATACTCAATCCTTTTTGAGCCGACCAGCCTGATTTATCGGTAAGGCTTATAAAGAAATGATAATCTCCTTCATCAAATTGTCCGGTTGCATTTCCTGCTGGAATTGTTATTGACAGATTTGTTTCATACGTTTTTAATCCTTTGTCAATAGCATAATCTTCGATGAAAGTGAAAGGATTAACTGGTGTTTTAATAGGGTCAAGATTACATTCCGTTACTTCGGTACTATGGGAATGGTGGTCGAAATTGTTATGTATATCAATGCTATACGAACCAAGTTGTACATTGTCGGTAAATTTTACTTTTAGGATAAAAGTTTCGCCGAAATACAAAGTGTCGCAACTCACAGGAAAGGCATCCTGAATGCTTAAATCAATTTCGGGTTTTTGGTTGTCGATATCTTCATCTTTTTCGCATGAATTAAAAGCTAATATGAAAGACATTATAACTGCAATTATTCTTATTCTTTTCATTTATAAAGTAATTTAACAGCAGGTTGATAAACAACCTGCTGTAGATTTACAATCAGTAATTTAATTGATGGTTATAGGATAATGACTTGAAAAAGTCCAGTTGCCTCCAAAGGAATCTTTTGTTTTAACGACGATGTAATAATCTCCTGCAGTCCAAGTTGCTTCTTTAGGCGTAATATTGTTGTCCATAGCAGCACCTACAACGATACTTGCAGAAAAACCATAAGATGTCGGGGTTGAAAAGTCGTGATTATGTAGTAATGTAATGGTGTTCCCGTCGTTAACTCCTGCATCTGTTAAGCCCTGGTCAACGCGAACCAGACCAATGTAAATCCCACCCAACGCAATATCATCACTGACAGAACCAGAAATACCAATGGTTTGACCTGCTGAAAATGTTTGGTTTGTTGTTGGTGTTGATGAAAGCGAGATTGTCGGTGCGACTGCATCTGTAGGAGCCTGAATGGTCAGGTCTTCGATTTCGATGGCAGTTTGCTGACCATCTTCATCGGTAACTATAAAATGGAAACAGTATGTACCGGCTGTAACGTTAAGCGGAATGTCGATGTGTTTGTGAAATGTTGTGTTTTTTAAACCTGCAAATTCGGTATAAACACTGTCGAATGTCCAAGCAGCGCTGTTGTCTTCCTGATGGATTAAGACTTCGATTCTGCTGATTCTTGCTTCAGCGACGACTTCGGCTTCTATATGTAAGTCGCTACCAATAATTCCGATTTGACTATTGTTAAGACCCAATTCAAGTCCACTAACAACCGG
>JAAZDA010000218.1 GCA_012512995.1 Clostridiales bacterium
ATCAGGATCACTGAGATCACCCATGAGGGTTTAAGGAGAGCTTCCTCACCGCAGTACTCTTCGAAATAATAGTTTGAGGTTTTTGCCTCTTTATATACCCCAAGAGAACCGAGGAATCTTCCATCTGTGTCAACTGCACGGCCGCCCATGTACGGCGGGATCGTTTTTCCCGCTTTAGAACCAAGGAAGGCTCCGAGCACAAGGAACAGAAGAATTGCACCCATAAGACCAAGCATGACTATGGTGTCAAAGGAATACAATCCGTTGCTTGATTGATAGAAATATTGATGGATACTGTTAAGATACGGTATGATCACGCCGGAAATGATCAATGGGAATCCAAGACAGCATGAGATCACAAGAACGCCCATAACAATCACTGAGATCTTCTCGGAGATGTGGAGAACGATCTTTTCTGCAGGTGGTCTGGCCATCCTCATGAACAGTTTACCAAGCCACTTGGTCCAGAAGAAGATAGTGAAAGCACTTCCAAAGGCAAGAAGGGAGACTAATATACATCCAAGAGGGGCGGTCAAAAATGCTTCCAGAGCCACCCATTTGGAGATAAGCATACCAAACGGTGCAAGATACATCCCGCAGATACCGATGACCATCATTGTGGCAAGAAGAGGGAGACGAACAAGAAGTCCATCCATATCTTCAATGTCCCGGCTTCCGATCTTGTGTTCGACCGCGCCGACACAAAGGAAGAGTAAAGCCTTTGAGACCGCATGGAAGATGATCAGCAAAATGGCAGCCATGATTGCCTCTGGCGTCCCGATACCAGCACATGCGGTGATCAGACCGAGATTAGCTATCGTTGAGTATGCGAGAACTTTCTTCGCATTGCTTTGAGAGATCGCCAGCGCCGAGGTGACAACGAAGGTGAACGCCCCAATCAGGGCAAGGAAGACCCCGACCCATGTCTGTGAGAAAAGGGGCGCAAAGAGTACCAAAAGATACACACCTGCCTTGACCATCGTACTGGAATGAAGCAGGGCAGATACTGGAGTTGGAGCAACCATTGCTCCCGTGAGCCAAGTTGAAAACGGCATCTGAGCGGCTTTAGTCAATCCAGCAACGGCGATAAGCGCCAGAGGTATCGTTAGGGCAGCTACATTCGGGAAATGGAGAAGATAGTTTACCGAGAGAAGAATTCCCGATGAATTTAGGTAGATCAGATAGATCATTGCAACGGTGAAACAAATCCCGCCTATCAGATTCATCCAAACTGCACAAAATGCATTTTTAACCGCTTCAGGTGTACGTGAGTACCCAATCAAGAGGAAAGAACACAGTGTTGTTACTTCCCAAGCGCACAGGATCCACATCAGATTGTTAGAAAGAACAAGCCCGAACATTGCCGAGAGGAAGAGAAACATTACAGCGAAAAAGTATCGTTTTCTGACCGGAACACTGGTCTGGTGCTCATGATAATCCTTCATGTATCCACGAGCATAGACACAAATGAGCGTACCAATTATGCCGATGATAAGGACCATCACTGCCGAAAGATTGGAGACCATAAAAGTCTGTACCACCTCTGGTCTGCCAATACTAAGCAGTTCAAGCGTTAGAATTAGAGAGAGCTTAACAACTGAGAGAATAAGAGGGAGTATTTTTCGGTATTTAATTGAAAGTGCCAAAATCACGAGGGCTATGGCGAGTTCAACGATAAATAAAAGAGTGCTGATCCATTCAGCATTCCCTAGGGTCACGGATATGGGGGCAAGCCATGCTTTCCATGCAAGAAAGAGAGATGTCCCTATGATTATGACCGATGTTATGCCCACTAAAATGTTGCGTACGAGATCGGGTTTGAATACCGCTAAAAAAATTGCGGCAATAACGGGAACAAGCAGCAATATCAGTATGGCAATGAGTTCCGGCGGGTACATAGATATCACTTGTTGAAAGTATTGACATTCATCATTATTAATCATTCTAATGGGACCATAGATATTCACCCAGAGGAGAAAGGAGTGAAAAAGGCTAAAGTAAAAATGCCATTACTAAAACATGATTCCCAAATAAATCCCGAGTTAGCGATATAAATGACAATATATCAATTATATTTATCAGTTATCATATAAATTATTCAACAAGTCGACCTGCTGATCACAGCATGTTCTGACAGATTTTTTGAGAAAATAATCTACAGATATAAAAAATGCGATGCGGAAATCGATGACGCGGCGAAAAATCCGTGCGCTTAGGATCGAACAATGTAATAAAAAATTAAAGGTCCGGAACGAACTTCGTTCCGTAATGGATGATACCATCCGAACCTTCGTGATCAAGAACGCGGAAGACGGATGTGACAGGCATTCCGATATAAACTTCGTCAGGTTCACAGATGAGGTGGGAGGTGACCTTTGCCCCTTCTTCGAGTTTAATGATTGCCAGAACATATGGTTTCAGGGCAGCGAACTGGTCACTTGCGGCTGAGAGAACAGAATATGTCATGACATGTCCTTTACCAGAACATTTGCAAGGAACGATTTTCCCATCTCTGCGGCAGTGAGGACAGATCGTTCTTGCCGGGAAAAATACAGCACCGCAGGTCTCACATTTCGTTCCGATCAGATTATATCTCTGGGGAATTTCTCTCCAGAATCGTGCTACTGTCATCTCAGATCCTCCCGAAGATGTGTGATACGACCGTAGCACCGGTTCCGCCAACATTCTGTGTCATACCTATTTCTGCTCCTTCGACCTGACGTTTGCCGCCTTCGCCGCGAAGCTGCTGGACAACTTCCCAGATCTGCTTGATACCCGTGGCACCAACAGGGTGGCCGCATGCCTTGAGACCACCAGAGGTGTTTACAGGAAGCTTTCCGCCAAGCTGGGTCTCTCCCTGCTCGGTGAACTTGCCGGCAGTTCCCTTCGCAACAAAGCCGAGATCCTCGATAGCACATAACTCTGCTATCGTGAAACAGTCATGAACTTCCACGAAGTCAATATTCTTTCGTTCGAGCTTGGCCTGGCGGAACGCCGAGTTTCCTGCTACAACGGTCGCACCCATTGTAGAAAAATCAGGGCGATCGTGTAATGCGATCGTGTCACCCGCCTGCGCTGAAGCAAGGACCTTGATCGGGGTGTCGGTAAACTCTCGTGCTTTTTCAAGCGAGCATACAACGACGACCGCAGCTCCATCTGAAACTGGCGAGCAGTCGAAGAGCCTCAGAGGTGAGGCAACGAGGGTTGAATTTATCACTGTCGAGAGGGAAATCTCGTTCTGGAAGTGGGCAAAAGGATTTCTTGCTCCATGGTAGTGATTTTTGACCGCAACCTGAGCAAGCTGCTCACGGGTCAGACCGTATTTGTGCATGTAGTCACATGCGATCATGGCATACAGACCCGGGAACGTTGCTCCTGCGAAACTTTCCCATTCTCTATCTGCGGCTCCGGCGAGAACATCTGTCGAATCTCCGACGTCCGTCATCTTCTCAACGCCTGCGGCGATGACAATGTCAGACATGCCAGAGGACACAGCGGCTACGGCCTGGCGGAATGCAAGACCACCTGATGCACAGGCTGCCTCAACGCGGGTCGCCGGTACATGAAGGTCTCCTCCAAGGCCCACATAATCAGCAACGAGTGCTCCTACATGTTCCTGACCGACAAATCTGCCCGCGGACATTGAACCGACAAACAATGCATCGATCTGTTCTCCCGCCACATTTGCGTCTTCAAGCGCGGCGATACCTGCTTCTGTACACAGGTCACGGAAAGATGTGTCCCATCTTTCTCC
>JAAZDA010000219.1 GCA_012512995.1 Clostridiales bacterium
AAAGAACTCTGAGCGCATAACAAACGCAAGATATATTCTGTCGCACACATCGTTTTTAGGGAGAATCGGATAGGAATCCGCGCTACATAGACCGACAAAATCCGGCAACGCCACCTTGTTCAGATTCGGACGGATTTTACTGTAAATAATGTGTCTCGAATCGAACGGGTATTTTCCGCTTATCAAGCCACTATCCTTCACTTTCGTTGGGTTAATAATTGCTCCAGAGTTTTTTTCGATATTTTCAATACCAATATGGTAGCAGTCGGCATATTTCTCAAAATCAGATGTCATGTGTGTGTCGATACTTGCAACCGCCAGCAGGTTTTTCATCTCCCATTTCATGGGATTTGTATTCATGTCGCCGAACATATCAATAAACAAGTCTTTGGACAGCTTATCAAGTACCGCAATCTGCTCACGGCGGGCGGCGATGAGCGACTGCGCCTTGTCCAGTACGGCGGCAATACGTCGCTGTATGTCGAGTGGCGGGAACAGTATCTCCATGCTTTTTACATAGCCTTGCGATATATGCTTTTGGGCACCGCCGTAGCTATCACCAATCACTTTATCTCTGATTGATTGTAAGTAATGAAATAGGTACATTGAACTATAAGTGTCGTTTGGTAAAATCCCTGTGACCGACTGGTTGGCGCAGGCATCTATCGCAAGCAACCCAACTTTCCCAGTTGTAGCACCTGTTAATGCAATAACCACGGTATCCGGTGGCATCATTTTTGCGGCGGACTCGCGTAAACCAAGTTCTGTGATAAAGGTATCAGCAGAATTAATAACGCAATTCTGGCAAGCGCCAGAAGGAAGCCAAGGAATCGTTCCATTAGTCCAATAATCGCTATTTGAAGTGCTTGGAGTACCGCCTGTTACTACGTCAGCAAAATCCGAGACTTTTTTCGTGACCCAGCTCATAAAAGCATATCCTCCAATTCTTCCATCCCGGCAAGAATCGCATCTTCCAACTCTTTGAATCGTTCAATACTCACGCTTGGATGGTCATATTGTGTTCCAGCATAGTCACTCTCCGTATAGCGATTAATGGAAAGGTCGTAGTCTTTCTCAGCGATTTCCGCTTTCGGTACGAGGAAGCTCTGGTCTTTCCGTGTGCGGCTTGCTTCGGCATCAAGGTCATGCCAACGAGCTATGATGTCGGGGATGTCGCCGCCGGTGCCCAAATCATCGCGCTTATCATCGAGACTGTAGCCATCCGATTTCATGTTGTAGAACCACACGTTATCCGTACCGCCCCTGCCGGTCTTGGTAAACACCAGCACTGCCGTTGATACACCTGCATACGGCTTAAATACGCCACTTGGCATGGAGATGACGGCTTGTAGACGGTTATCTTCAATTAAGGCACGACGAATAGCTTTGTGCGCGGCAGATGTTCCGAATAGAACGCCGTCGGGTACAATACAGGCGCAACGTCCGCCCATTTCCAACATACGCAAAAACAGCGCAACAAATAAAAGCTCGGTTTTCTTGGTTTTTGCCGTGTCGGTCAAAGATGGCGCGACAGCTTCATAGTCAAGAGAGCCTTTAAACGGGGGATTTGCCAGCACAACTTTGAACTTCTCAGTGTCACCGTTATCCTTGGAAAGCGAGTCGCGGAACTCGATGTTCGCCTCGTCCATGTTGTGGAGAATAGTGTTCATCGCTGTTATGCGCAGCATTGTCTGGTCGGTGTCGTAACCGGTAAACATACGGTGATAATGTGTGCGCTTTTTAGGATTTGTGCGAAGGGTCTCCTCGTTATTTTCGCGGATAAACTCACCAGCTCCAACGAGGAATCCGCCCGTGCCGCAAGCAGGATCGGCCACGGTGTCATCAAGAGTTGGAGCGATTATCTCTACCATCATGCGGATAATATGACGCGGCGTTCTGAACTGTCCTATGCGACCGGCAGTAGACAGTTTGGATATCATATGCTCGTAAAGGTCGCCCTTATGGTCGCCGGAAAGTGGTAGTTTTTCAATTGCTGTGACGACTTTTTCGGTTATCAGAGCATTTGGCAATGAGAACGTAGCGTTCTTCATATACTTCGCATACGCCGTTTTCTTACCTACACTCATACCTTTAATTATACGCTTTGTCCCGTCGGGCAGCGTCACAGTTGTGTTCTCTCCTTTAATAAAGGGAAATACACGAGTCGGCAGTAGCTCGAAAATCTGGTCAGCGGAGAGGTCTTTGAACTTGCTCCAACGCAGGGATTGACCATATTCATCATCGGGAAAAATACGCTCGGTGAAAGGT
>JAAZDA010000220.1 GCA_012512995.1 Clostridiales bacterium
GAATACGCATTTTACATGACCGTGGTGTTCGCCTGTGATCCAGTCGACATCGTCAGTTATCCATTCCATTATGCCGAGCATGTGCCTCTCCCATTTGATGGTGTCAGCGCGCTCGTCATCCGTCATTTCATGTTCCATTGAAGTGTCGATTTCGTCATATCCGAATATATAGTCTCCGGCATTCCAGATGGTGAAATTACTGTCGGGACCTGGATCTATACAGGTGCGTTCAGCCTTTTTGGCATCATGCCTTCTCTTGTATTCAGCGGTATCGCCGGTCAGAAGGTGAGTCATGAAGACCCTGTGGCGGATCATTGTTTTGTCTTCTCTGTAAATCCCGTAATCATCATACATGAGCGCCATGTCGCGGGTGGGATTGGAGATCCAGTCGTATATGGCGGCGCTCGACGTCCCGGAAAGCGGGCGGCTGATATCTGCTCCTGAGAGTCCCTTATCGATGATATCTCTGATTTTTGCCGTGCAGGGATTTATGTCTTCCGACTCGTAGTATCCGAAGAAGAACAAGTCTGCGTTCCAGATGCTGAAGTTGCTCAGACTGTTTTCGTTAGCAAGATCAACTAATTCTTTTTTTTTGCAACCCAGGTCTTTGAGAAATTCCCCCAGGCTGCCTTTTCTGACTTTCAATGCAAAACTGTGTCTGAATATTTCCGACATTTTATGAGCCTCCATTTCATGCTTTGCTTACTCTGCATTATAGGTGGCTTGTTTAGCTGTTTCAATTGCTTTGAGGAAATTTAGAGGAAATTGTCTGAATAGATGAATGACTTGTTGCCACAGGTCTGCGGCTTCATCCAAACCCTGTTATTTCTGGCCAGACGGATGAATGACAAGTTGCCACAGGTTTTCGGCTTCATCCAAATCCTGCCAAACAAGCCAAGGTGGATGAAGATTTCTCCAGTAGCAGTCTGCGACTTCATCCGAACCCTGCTGAACAAGCCAGGATGGATGAAGATTTCTTCAGTAGCAGTTTTCGGCTTCATCCAAACCCTGCCAAACAAGCCAGGATAGATGAATGACAAGTTGCCACAGGTTTTTATGCTATACGAATTGCTCCGCTTCCTGCGGAAGCTTTCGCAATTCTCCAAACATTCGGCTTTCGCTGATTTGCTGCGCAAACCGCTTCAGCCTCATGTTTGGTTGGGTCTCACATAGAATCTGATTTCATGCGAGCATGAAATCAGATTCTATCCTCGACCCTTATAGCATACAAATTTACCCCGAATCGAACAATTTTACCGTTTTTTGTCATGTGGTAAGATGTTAAATTTGTACCATGAGTAAGTGGTCTGGCAGGCTCCGCCGCACGGGACCTGTAGTCATGGTAGATGAGGGAACACGCAGTGAGGGCGCGGCTGGCAGTAGTCAGGCGGACCCCACTGAAAGAGTGGAACAGTCAGCAGGAAAAGGTAAAGGTTTTAGAAAGGAGAGGCGACTGTGGCAGAAGAAGTAATTCTTGAGTTACAGAACATAACAAAGATCTTCCCGGGCGTCAAAGCTCTCGATAACGTTCATTTCGACTTGAGACGCGGAGAGATCCACGCGCTGATGGGAGAGAACGGTGCGGGTAAGTCAACGTTCATTAAGGTAATTACAGGTGTTCATGCTGCAGAGGAAGGAAAGATGATCCTCGAAGGCAAAGAAGTGCATTTCAGGGGCCCAAGGGATGCATCTGATGCCGGTATAGCGGCAGTTTACCAGCACCCGACATCATATCCTGAACTTTCAGTGGCAGAGAATATCTTCATAGGTCATGAGAAGATGAAACATGGTCTCATCCAGTGGAAGGTCATGAACGATGAGGCAGCAGAGCTTCTCGGAAGGCTGGACGCGGATTTCGGCCCGACCGAAGAGATGGGAGCCCTTTCAGTGGCACAGCAGCAGATGGTAGAGATCGCCAAGGCTCTTTCAACAAATGCAAAGATCGTAATTCTTGATGAGCCCACAGCATCTCTCACACAGAATGAGTCACAGAAGCTTTACAAGATAGTAAGACAGCTCAGGGATCACGGAGTTTCAGTCATCTTCATATCACACAGATTTGAAGATATGTACGAGCTGGCAAGCAGAGTTACTGTTCTAAGGGATTCACAGTATATTGGAACATATGACGTAGACAAGATCTCGAATGCTGATCTTATAAAAGCAATGGTCGGCCGTGAAATATCAGATATGTACCCGAAGCCGGAAGTTAAGATCGGCGACGAACTTCTGCGCATTGAAGGCATGAGCCGCACAGGCTTCTTCAAGGACGTATCGCTGGATGTCCATGAGGGCGAGATAATAGGAATGACAGGGCTTGTAGGCGCGGGTCGCACAGAGACCATGGAGAGCGTCTGCGGTATTACAAAGCCTGATGCCGGAAAGGTGTTCCTTCAGGGCAAGGAGCTTCACATTCATAAGCCGGCCGATGCCATGAAGGAAGGAATCATACTTCTTCCTGAGGACAGACAGAAGCAGGGACTTATCCTCAGCTGGGGACTTAACAGAAATGTCACGCTTCCCATACAGGAAGAACTTGCAAACCACGGATTTAATGACAACAGGAAAGAAAACGAGCTTTCAAAAAAATATCTTGAAGAAGTCGATACAAAAGCAGTGACGATCTTTGAGCCGGCAAGCTCACTTTCCGGTGGCAATCAGCAGAAGGTTGTCGTTGCGAAAGCACTTGCGCAGAGCAACATGAAAGTCATTATCATGGATGAGCCCACAAAGGGTGTCGACGTCGGAGCCAAAGCCGAGATATACGGCATCATGGGTGAACTCGCAAAGAAGGGCTACGGGATCATAATGATCTCATCAGAAATGCCTGAGATACTCGGCATGTGCGACAGGATCTATGTGATGTGCAATGGCAGAGTCACAGGTTGCCTTGACAGAGGCGAAGCGACGCAGGAGGGCATTCTTACACTTTCGATGGAGAACTCGGCAAAACATGAGCATGCGGAAACGGAGGCTCACTCATGAACAGTAAAGCGCAGAAGAAATCAATCTGGAAAACTATAGGGAAATCCAGAGAAGCCTCACTCGTACTTGTTTTGATAGTGTTGTGTGTAGTCGTGACGATCATGAATCCGACATTCATGTCGATCAAGAATATCGGAGAGATATTCAGGAACAACTCCCTGACAATGATCATGGCACTCGGAATGCTGTGTGTACTGCTGACAGGCGGAATTGATATCTCGATAACATCGACACTCGCATTTGCAGGTATGACGATAGGACTTCTTCAGAAGTACGACATACTTCATAACACGTTCCTTCTTTTCGTAATAGCAATGGCAATAGGAATCGGGTGCGGCGTACTCAATGGAGTAATTATTTCAAGAGGAAAGGTCACACCTATCATCTGTACGATGGGCTTCATGTATATCTGGAGAGGCCTCGCATATGTAATAAGTAACAGCTCATGGGCGAGCGGCGCAGACGTTGCCGGATATTCTGATTTCGGACAGTCGGCAGGACCCTATGTGATTCTCGTTGTTGTATATGTAGTATTCTTCATCATGATGAAGTGGACTAAGTTCGGAAGAAAGATATATGCAGTCGGAAGCAATGCAGAGGCTGCAAGAATCTCAGGTATCAATGTCAATAACACCCTGACCGCTGTTTACGGGATCATGGGACTGCTCGCAGGACTTGCAGGTGCGCTTTCAGTATCTGTATACGCATCGGCTCAGCCTAACATGCAGTACGGCAAGGAAATGGATGTCATCGCAGCCTGCGTCATAGGCGGTGTGAGTATGAGCGGCGGCAGAGGAAGCGTCGTCGGAACATTCATAGGTGCACTGATAATGGCAATAATCGCAAAAGCTCTTCCTCTCATTGGAATTGATTCGATCGCTCAGAACACAATTAAGGGCGTCATAATTCTGGTAGTCGTCATCCTGAATGTCATTACTCAGAGAATGATGGATAAGCAGAATCTTGAAAGGAGGGCAATGTAAGATGGCCGGAAAATCAGGACGCACCATACAGTCGGTAAAAAAGAACAGCCTCAGGAGCACGCTGCTCAGCTGGGAAGGCGCACTCGCAATATTGTTCATAGCGCTCAACATATTTAACTCGATAATCTCTCCCAGCTACACGGTAACAAATGTCCTTCGAGAAATGCCCAAGTACCTCTGCGAAATATTCATGTTGTTCCCGATGGCATACATTCTTATACTGGGCGACATCGATATCTCAGTCGGATCAATTGTCTGCCTGAGCGCAACAATGGGATGTTTTGTCTGCAACACGGGGCTCCCGGTCGGGCTTTCATTCCTTACCTGCCTCGCAGTCGGAACCTTATGCGGACTCATCAACGGAATAATCCTTACGACATTTACAGAACTTCCTGCGATGATAGTCACACTCGGGACACAGATAATATTCAGAGGAATTGCCGAGATCACACTTGGCAGCGGCGGCTCGGTATCACTCAAGAACACCGCAGGATACAACGCAATTGCGGGAAAAGTCGGAATAGTACCGATTGTTTTCTTCCTCGTTATAATTGCAGCCGTGATATTTACAGTGATACTTGCAAAAACCTCTTTCGGCAGAAAACTCTACGCTATAGGAAGCAACCGCACAGCCGCTCACTACGCAGGAATAAATGTACAGAAGTGCCGCCTCATCGTTTACACGATCATGGGCCTCATGGCAGGTCTCTGCGGAATGTTCCTGACGTCGGCACTCTTCGGAGCCAATACGACGACAGGCCAGAACTTTGAAATGGACGTCATAGCAATGGCTGTATTCGGAGGCATAGCAACAACAGGAGGCAAGGGAAACCTTGTCGGAGGCATAATCTCAGCGTTCATAATTGTTTTGCTCAGAATAGCACTCGGACAGATCAACCTGAACTCACAACTGATACTTGTAATAATCGGGGCACTGCTCATAATCGCAGTCCTCATCCCCGGCATCTCGAGTTCCATCAAGGCAAAACAAAAGATGAGAGCCGTGGAGTGAATCATTAGCGATACTAACACCTTAAGGCCAAAGGTGAAATGTATAAAACAACTCATAAATCAATCAAGGAGGAAAGAAATGAAAAAGAAGATCATTACAGTTATGCTTGCAGTTGCAATGACAGCATCACTTCTTGCAGGCTGCGGAAGCAGCTCATAAACAAGCACAGCAACAGCTGATACCGCAGCAGCGGCAACATCAGCGGCAGCAACAACAGAAGCCACAGCAGAAGCTACATCAGCAGGTGCTGCAGCAGCTACAGAAGCTACCGGCGGAATGGACGCGACAGGCAAAACATTTGCTATCGTAGTCAAATCAGCTGGCAACCCTTACAACGAAAAAGAGATTGAAGGATTTAAGGCAGTCATAGAAGCAGCAGGCGGCACATGCATTTCCAAAGAGCCTGAAGCTGCAACAGCAGATGCACAGGTCTCTGTAATCCAGTCGCTTATTTCTCAGGGAGTCAACAGCATTTCAATCGCTGCAAATGATGAGAACGCACTGCAGTCAGCTCTGCAGGATGCTATGAATGCAGGAATAAAGGTCAGCTGCTTTGACTCAAAGGTCAATGCTGACAGCCGTCAGACATTCTGCAACCAGGCAGGCACACAGGAGATCGGACAGGCTCTTATGGACGCTGTTCTTGATATCTCAGGTGGCTCAGGCCAGTTCGCTATTCTTTCAGCAACAAGCCAGGCTACAAACCAGAACGCGTGGATCGATGCTATGAAGTCTCTCATGGAGTCAGACAGCAAATATGCAAATCTCGAGCTCGTTGAAGTTGCATACGGCGATGATGAGCCACAGAAGTCAACAGACCAGACTCAGGCTCTCCTTACAAACTATCCTGACCTCAAGGTCATCTGCGCTCCTACAACAGTAGGTATCAGTGCTGCAGCAAAGGTACTTCAGGATCAGAAGTCAACAGTCAAGCTCACAGGCCTTGGCCTTCCTTCAGAAATGGCTGAGTACATCGGTGATGATGACGCTCACTCATGCCCATACATGTTCCTCTGGAACCCGATCGAACTCGGCGACCTTGCAGCTTACACAGCAATCGCACTTGTTAACGGCGGAATTACAGGAGCAACAGGCGAGAAATTCACAGCTGGCGATATGGGTGATTACACACTTACAGATGCCGGTGACAACGGTTCAGAAATCATCCTTGGGCCTCCTTTTGAATTCAATGCTGATAACATAGCTGATTGGAAAGACGTTTATTGATCAGCATAATAATCAGTATGACCGGAAGCATGAACAATGAAACAAATCAAAACCAGATGAAATGAAGTAAGATGGGATCGGCA
>JAAZDA010000221.1 GCA_012512995.1 Clostridiales bacterium
CGGGACAAAGAAACTCTTTGATCTCATCGACAGGAACCCGTCGTGTGTTTCATATCCAATAGATTACGTCAATTCACCGGCTGTGATGGCGCAGCTTGATAATCTGATCACGATCAACGGATGCATATCCGTGGATCTTTTCGGACAGACATGCGCTGAGAGCGCTGGGACGAGACATATCAGCGGATCGGGCGGGCAGCTCGACTTCCTGACGGGAGCTTATGACTCACCGGGAGGGAAGAACTTTATCTGCATGACATCGTCATACGTGGACAAGAAAGGTGTCAAGCATTCGCGCTTCGTGCCTAAATTCAACGGAGACATCGTGACGGATCCGAGGAGCCAGGCGTTCTATCTCGCGACAGAATACGGCATAGTCAATCTGGCCGGCAAGTCGTCATGGGAAAGAACTGAAATGATGATATCGATAGCTGATCCTGATTTCAGGGATGAACTCATAGCTGATGCCAAAAATCTCGGTATCTGGAAAAAGTCAAACAAGCGGTAGGGATATCGCGGGAATAATATAAAAGCATCAACCGTATTACAACTATATGTAAGGAGGCAACAACCATGGTCAAATATTCATCAAGAATGGGAAAAATGGAAGGTTCTGCTATCAGAGAACTTCTCAAACTGACAGCAAAGCCGGAGATCATTTCATTTGCGGGCGGCATGCCGGCACCTGAACTTTTCCCTACTGAGGAAATGGAAAAAGCAGCGAATGCTGTTATGGAAGAACAGGGCCAGATAGCGATGCAGTACTCGACGACAGAGGGATATCCTCGTCTGAGAGAGCAGATCGTTGAGAGAATGGATAAGAAGAACAATATCAAGACTGATGTCGATCACATCCTGATCACGAGCGGATCACAGCAGGGACTCGACTATTCCGGACGTCTGTTCCTCGATAAGGATGATATCATCCTCTGCGAAAGCCCATCGTATCTTGGAGCACTCAATGCTTTCAAGACGAACGAGCCTAAGTTCATCGAAGTCCCAACAGATGAAAACGGACTTATCCCTGAAGAACTCGAGAAGATCCTTGCTAAGGAAGACAGAGTCAAGATGATCTACGTCATCCCTGATTTCCAGAACCCTACAGGCAGGACATGGCCTCTCGAGAGAAGACATGCGTTCATGGATATCATCAATAAGTACGAGATCCCTGTCATAGAGGACAACCCGTATGGAGAGCTCAGATATGAAGGAGATTATCTCCCGGCACTCAAGTCACTGGATACAAAGGGCCTCGTTGTTTATCTTGGTACATTCTCGAAGATCCTGGCTCCTGGATACAGACTTGGCTGGATCTGTGCAGATGACGAGATCCTTTCAAACTACAACAAGCTTGCTCAGGCTGGAGCACTCCAGGCTTCGACTATCTCACAGATGGAGCCAGCAAAGTGGATCGACATGTTCGACCTCGATGCTCATGTAGCTGAGATCAGAAAAGTATATGGACACAGAAGAGATGTCATGCTCGACACACTCGAGAAGACATTCCCTGAGGGTGTTACATGGACTCATCCGGTAGGCGGACTGTTCCTGTGGGTAATGCTTCCTGAGAACATGAAGGCACAGGATGTCTACATGAAGGCTCTTGAGAAGAACGTAGCGTTCGTACCTGGAGACACATTCTTCCCTAACGGCGGAGTATTCAACTGCTTCAGGATGAACTATTCATGCATGCCTGACGAGAAGATCATAGAGGGAGTCACAGCTCTCGCTGACGTCATCAAGGCGGAAATGAAATAAGAGACCAACAAGACCAATATAGAAATACCAAAATGGAAAACGGTCCGCGTGAGCGGGCCGCTTTTCATTTATATGATTTTATGCTTTTTATCGCCACGAAGATGGAAGGACAAAAACGTTGAACTTTCTTATTTCTTTCATGTCATCTTTATTGAGAGCGAGTTTCTCGGTAAGAGTTGCTTCGCTGTATTGGCA
>JAAZDA010000222.1 GCA_012512995.1 Clostridiales bacterium
GCCGCTGACACTATAAGTATCATACGTGCCGGAGAAGGGCTTGAAGCATATGAACAGATGGAGGCCAGGGCCGATTACCTTATGGACAGCGGACGCTTCTATCAGGCATTGGCTGAGTATGAGCGTATACTTGATGAACTTCCTGAAGCTGAGCGAAAGCTGAGGGCGAGGATAGAGCACAGCAGGGGAGTGATCTTTGCCGGACTTTATAATTTCTCGATGGCTGCAGAATGCTTCCAGAGGGCATATACGCTTTCTGACGAAAAGAAATATTATCTTGATTATCTTGCTGCTATAAGAATGTACCTCCCGGATACGGATTATGTTTCATTTGTCACAAGACATCCAGAGTCATATGAATATTCGCTGGAACTTGAGAAGATGATGGATGAGGCCGGCAGTACATATGATGATCAGCCGGGGACAAAACAAATAGAACATCTGAGGGAAATGAAGAAGACCTGCTACCCTGATCAGCAGTTTGATGAGGAAATCGAAGCTACTGTAAAGAACCTTAGAGATAATTACAGGACAAATGTGAGCCGCATGGCATGAGATAAGTGTCTTGACGTTTCATGCCGGTGCATGGTAGGATAATGCCGTCCCTGACAGTTTAGTGCGATAAACTGATAAATCACTAAAGCGAGCAGGGAACAGCATATTAAGGAGCAGACAACGCTCCGTCGAGGAGGAGATTATGAAAAAGAAAAGGATTCTTGCATTGGCGCTGGTCGCAGTAATGTCAGCAGGACTGCTTGCAGGGTGCGGCTCTAAGAGCAAAGACAAAACATTTACAGTAGGTTTTGATGCGGAGTTCCCGCCTTACGGATTTATGGGGGATGACGGTGAGTACACAGGTTTTGACCTGGATCTCGCACAGGAGGTCTGCACGCGCAATGGCTGGACACTTGTCAAGCAGCCGATAGACTGGGATTCCAAGGATGCAGAGCTCGAAGCGGGCACTATTGACTGTATCTGGAACGGATTCACTGTCACAGGCCGTGAGGATCAGTACACATGGACAGAGCCTTACATCGATAACAGCCAGGTCTTTGTTGTTCCGACTGACGGAGGAATCGCGAGCCAGGTAGATCTTGCAGGCAAAACTGTAGGCGTCCAGAAGGATTCGAGCGCACTTGCAGCTCTCGAGGGCGACAGTGCGGATCTTGCAGCGACATTCGGAAAAATGACGCAGTATGCTGACTACAACACAGCGTTCATGGATCTTGAGCAGGGAGCTATAGATGCAGTTGCAATCGATATAGGCGTGGCTAACTATCAGATCAATCAGAGAGGTGAGGGATTCAAGATCCTTGATGAGCATCTTTCAACAGAACAGTACGCAGTAGGATTCAAGCTCGGAAATACGGAACTTCGCGATGAGGTCCAGAAGACTCTTAACGAAATGGCTGATGACGGAACGATTGCAAAGATTGCCGATAATTATGCTGATTATGGAATTCCGGACAGCCTCTGCATCGGCAAATAATGAAACAGATCAAGCAGAAGTTGATATGAGTTGTGAGCCTGCCTGAGGGTGGGCTTATATTGGGAATGGGGCATTTATGAGTTTAGTTACGGTCTTTACACAACTTATGGGCGGCATGGGTATCACTGTCGCGATATTTCTGCTGACACTTCTTTTCTCAATGCCACTTGGCATGCTTGTTGTGCTGCTCAGAATGAGCGCAAATAAAGTCGTTTCCGCCATAATGATGGTCTACATTTCGATCATGCGCGGAACACCGCTGATGCTGCAGATAATAGTCATATATTTTGCTCCATATTATGTATTCCATATCAATATTTCTTCGTCATACAGATTCATAGCGGTGATAATAGCATTCTCGCTCAACTATGCGGCATACTTCGCGGAAATCTACCGCTCTGGATTTAAGTCAGTGCCTCACGGGCAGTATGAAGCGGCGAACGTGCTCGGCTACAACAGAAGCCAGACATTTTTCCACATCATTCTTCCGCAGGTCATAAAGCGCGTACTTCCGCCTGTGACAAATGAGGTAATCACGCTTGTAAAGGACACTTCTCTTGCCTTCGCAATCGCTACGGCTGAGATGTTCACGATAGCAAAACAAATATCGGCGAAGGAAGCGTCACTCATGCCACTGATGGCAGCAGGGCTTTTCTATTACATATTCAACGCACTTGTCGCCTGGGGCTGCGCGTGGATAGAGAAAAAATATGACTATTACAGGATATGAATATCATCCTGATATTTGATACAAGAGGTCACGATTAAATGAAAATTCTCGAAATGAATCACATAAAGAAAAGTTTTGACGGAGTCGGAGTCATCTCTGATATTTCGCTTTCAGTAAACGAGGGTGAGGTCCTGTCGATAATCGGCCCGTCGGGATCAGGAAAATCGACGCTGCTCAGATGCGCGACCATGCTGGAGAGGATGGATGGCGGAGATCTCGTTTATCTCGGACGTTACGCTGCACGTGAGGAAGACGGCAGATGTGTATACGCATCCCAGCAGGACCTCAAAGAGATAAAGCGCAACATAGGACTTGTTTTCCAGAACTTCAATCTGTTCCCACATTATTCTGTACTGAAGAATATTGTTGCACCACAGTTGATAGCAGGCAAAACAAAAGAGAATGCCGAGAGCAGGGCTATGGAGCTGCTTAAGAGTCTTGGTCTTACGGATCACAGGGATAAATATCCATGTCAGCTTTCCGGGGGACAGCAGCAGAGAGTCTCTATAGCGAGGGCGCTGGCGCTGGATCCGCAGATACTTTTCTTTGATGAACCCACATCGGCACTGGATCCGGAGCTCACGGCGGAAGTCCTGAGAGTAATAAAGGAACTTGCAAGCCAGCATATGACAATGGTAATTGTGACTCATGAGATGGAATTTGCGAGAGAGCTTTCAGACTGGATCATATTCATGGAGAATGGGTATATTCAGGCGGAGGGTACGCCGAAGGATCTGTTCTCGACAGACAATGCCAGAGTGCAGAGTTTTGTCGGAAAGTTGCGGGCTTGAGGTTCATGGATTATACTCGGTAATGCAGTTTGATGAAAAAATACTTTAGCTTCGAGGAGTGAGGTTTATATGGATCTTTCACGGATATATGAAGATAGACCCGGTGAAGAATGTGGTGTGTTCGGCTGCTATGATTTCGACGGAAATCAGACGGCTGCTCACACCATTTATTATGGGCTGCTTTCGCTGCAGCACCGGGGACAGGAAAGCTGCGGAATCGCGGTCAGCGATACAGAAGGACCGAAGGGCAAGATCATGAGCCACAAAGAAATGGGACTCGTGAACGAAGCTTTCACGCCGGAGATACTGGATTCGCTTAAGGGAAATATCGGGTGCGGACATGTGCGGTATTCCACATCGGGAAGCAGCACCATAGAAAATGCGCAGCCACTTGTTTTGAATTATGTGAAGGGAACGCTGGCTATCGCGCACAACGGAAATCTTGTGAATGCAAATGAACTTAAGAATCAGCTTGCGTACACAGGAGCGATATTTCAGACGACCATTGACTCTGAGGTAATAGCATTCGAAATCGCGAGAAACAGATTGAAGAGCCGTACAGTAGAAGATGCCGTAGGCCTTACCATGGATATGCTGAAGGGCGCATATTCGCTCGTGGTAATGTCGCCGAGAAAACTGATAGGGGCAAGGGATCCTTTTGGATTCAGACCTCTTTGCATAGGAAAACGTGACAATACCTGGTTCCTTGCATCTGAATCATGCGCGCTCGATACGATAGGAGCGACATTTATAAGGGACGTAGAGCCAGGCGAGGTGGTCACAATAACGCCTGACGCCGAGGGTGGCATTATTTCAGACAAGTCGAGATGCATATCCGCTGATAAGTGGGGGACATGTATATTCGAATATATTTATTTTGCGCGCGCTGACTCGACTATTCAGAAGCGCAGCGTATATAACTCAAGGATCCTGGCTGGAAAGTTCCTGGCTCAGGACTCGCCGGTGGATGCGGATCTTGTAGTCGGAGTGCCCGAATCAGGAAATGTCGCGGCAATGGGATATGCGGCGCAGTCAGGGATACCATACGGCGTGGCTTTCATGAAGAATTCTTATGTAGGACGCACGTTTATAAAGCCAACTCAGAAGAGCCGTGAGAGTTCGGTTCAGGTCAAGCTTAATCCGATAGTGGATGCCGTCGCCGGGAAACGTGTTATCATGGTAGATGACTCGATAGTCCGCGGAACCACATCTGATCTTATCGTGCAGATGCTGCGGAATGCCGGAGCAAGAGAAGTTCATGTCAGAATAAGTTCACCGCCTTTCCTGTGGCCCTGTTATTTCGGGACTGACGTCCCTGCAAGAGAACAGCTCATAGCATACGGCAGGAGCGTTGATGAGATAAAGAATATCATCGGTGCGGATTCACTTGCCTATCTTGAGATCCCGCGTCTGAGAGAACTCGTGGGAGGCAGCTTCGGCTGCTGCGATGGGTGTTTTACAGGTAAGTATCCTGTTGACCCGCCGTCGGAAGACCAGCGCGGTGAGAATGAGTTCTGGACAGGACTGAGGTCAGAGGGGTCAGTCGCAGGTCTGCCGGACCTGCGGTTGGACTGATTTCCGTGGACAACATCACCACCCGGAAGAACAGGACTATCCAAGTCGTGCCAATCAGCAAACAAAGTGAATTATGGAGGTTAGGAAAAATGCCAACAGATCGTTATATAAGCCCGCTCTCAGAGCGCTATGCAAGCCGTGAAATGCAGTTCACATTCTCTCAGGATATGAAGTTCAGGACCTGGAGAAAATTGTGGATAGCTCTTGCTGAGACCGAGAAAGAGCTCGGACTTGACATCACCGATGAACAGATAGCTGAGCTGAAGGAACATGCTGACGACATCAATTATGACGTTGCAAGAGAACGTGAGAAGGTCGTGCGCCACGACGTGATGAGCCATGTTTATGCATATGGCAAACAGTGCCCCAAGGCGGCAGGAATAATTCATCTCGGTGCCACAAGCTGCTATGTCGGAGATAACACAGACATAATCATAATGAGAGAGGCACTGCTTCTTGTAAGAAAGAAGCTTATCTGTGTGATAGGTGCATTAGCGAAGTTCGCGAATGAGTATAAGGATCAGGCGACCCTTGGTTTCACGCATTTCCAGCCTGCACAGCCGACAACAGTTGGCAAGAGAGCTACTCTGTGGATCAATGAGTTCATGCTCGATCTTGATGAGGTCGATCACATGATCGCTTCTTTGAAACTCCTTGGCAGCAAGGGAACAACAGGAACACAGGCGTCATTCCTCGAGCTCTTTCATGGGGATTATGACAAAGTGGACGCACTGGATCCCATGATCGCGGAGAAAATGGGGTTTGAGGCATGCGTTCCTGTTTCAGGACAGACATACTCCCGCAAGGTCGATACTCAGGTCGTAAATGTCCTTGCAGGGATAGCATCTTCTGCTATGAAGATGGCCACTGACATAAGGCTCCTTCAGCATCTCAAGGAAGTAGAGGAACCATTCGAAAAGTCTCAGATCGGTTCATCGGCAATGGCTTATAAGAGAAATCCCATGCGCTCGGAGAGAATATGCTCGCTGTCAAGATATGTGATGGCGGACGCACTGAATCCGGCAATAACATCGGGAACTCAGTGGTTTGAGAGAACTCTTGATGATTCAGCAAATAAGAGACTCTCAGTACCGGAAGGCTTCCTTGCTATCGACGGAGTCCTTGATCTGTGCCTCAATGTGACAGACGGAATGAAGGTTTATCCAAAGATGATCGAGAGACATCTGTTGTCAGAGCTTCCGTTCATGGCTACTGAGAACATAATGATGGATGAAGTGGAGCGTTACGGCGGGAACCGCCAGGAACTCCATGAGGAGATCAGAAAGATGTCGATGCAGGCAGGCCGCCGCGTCAAGGAAGAAGGACTCGACAATAACCTGCTCGAACTCATCGAAGCTAATCCTAAATTCCACGTCACCCGCGAGGAAATGGACAAGAAGATGGATCCGCAGCTTTATGTGGGTTGCGCGCCTCACCAGGTAGATAAGTACCTTGAGACAGTTGTGCAGCCGATGCTGGATGCGAATCAGGAAGAGCTCGGAGTGAAGGTTGAGATTACGGTATAAATTGAGCTTATGA
>JAAZDA010000016.1 GCA_012512995.1 Clostridiales bacterium
CCTTTGTTCCAGATCTATAACAAACTTGGCTGGATCAACACACCTTTTGGTCTGATAATCACATATATTGCATTTGGTCTTTCTCTTTCTATCTTTCTCATAACCGGGTATATAAAAGCTTTACCTGATGAAATATTGGAGGCGGCGGTAATCGATGGATGTGGGATTTACAGTCTGATGTGGAATGTTGTCGTTCCTCTTATGAAAAATGCTATTGTCACAGTCCTTGTACTGCAGTTCTTCTTCAAATGGAATGACTTGTTATTCTCAATGACATTTATCAGTGACACTAATCTCAAAACTGTACAGACAGGATTGCTTTATTTCTCTGATGAATTCGGATCAAAGAACTGGGGCGCAATATTCGCATCTGTATCAATGAGCATTATCCCTATGCTTGTTTTGTATACATTCTTGAATAAAACAATCATAGAAGGAATGACAGCCGGAGCTGTAAAGGGTTAACAGACATGGAACGTAAAGATGAAGATACAGTACTGGAATACATAATAAAAAATTATACAAGTGTTCTGAAAGAGCCAGTAGGTTTTATTCATTATCCGTTTATTGATCCGGGATCCGTATACGATGGTAATGTCTGGGACTGGGATACATACTGGTGTGTATATGGTCTTAAGTCGCTGTGCGAAAGAAATGATGAGAGGCTGACCACGACCACTGAAATCAGTGAAGAATCATTATGGGAATATGCCAAAGGAAATATCAGAAATTTCCTTGATAATCAGATGGATGATGGTTATATTCCCATGATGATAGAGAACAAGGATCTAACTGAGCCGTACCTTAACACGCAGCATAAAAACGGCATACTCATGAATATGCATAAACCGTTCCTGTGTCAGCAGATCGAGCTCATCTCATCATGGGTCGGAGATTACGGCTGGATAACAGAGTCGATGGATCAGATAGACAGATACTTTGAGTGTTATGACAGATATTATTTCAACAATAACTGCGGGCTGTATGTCTGGCGCGATGATATCATGATAGGTATGGATAATGACCCGGCTTCTTTTGGAAGACCGAAATCCTCGACAGCTAATATCTTCCTTAACAGTTTTATGGTCATGGAGCTTAAAAGTGCAGCGAATATATATAATAAGGTCGGCATGCCAGGCAAAGCAGAGATAATAATGGCAAAACGCGAGCGCCTGATAAAATCAATACATGATGAATGCTACGACACCAGAGATGGTTTCTTTTATTCTGTCGATGTAGATATCAAAACAAGAAAATTCGACTGGTTTCATCAAGGACTGGGGGTGTTCTGGAAAACTCTTCCGATAAGGATAGGTGTCTGGTCAGGATTCCTGCCGATGTATGCTGGTTTTGCCACTGAGGATGAGGCAGCTCATCTTGTTGAACATTATCATGATGATGTGGAATTCGGAAGTGAATTCGGACTGACTACATTGGATAAACGCGAGAAAATGTTCAACCTTGAAGCAACAAATAATCCCTCGAACTGGCTTGGACCTGTATGGCTAGTTGCCAATTATTGTGTTTTCAGAGGAATGCTCAATTATGGATATGTAGATGAGGCGAGGGAGATATGCATAAGGAGCCTTGCTCTTCTTGGAAATGACATAAGAAAGACAGGATGTATGCACGAGTATTACGATCCGTTCACGGGAGAACCCATAGTGAACGGGGGATTTATAAATTGGAATATGCTCGTTTTGAATATGGCTGAGGAGCTAAAGAAGTATGCTGACTGATACGAGAAATTCAAAATTCGCGGAACTTCATTCACCCGAATATGACAAAGTCAGGTGGACCGGAGGATTCTGGAAGGATGCGGTCGATGCATGCGCAGAAAACATGGTCCCACATCTGCAGAACATGTTCGATTCAAAAGATATAAGCCATGTCGTGGAGAATTTCAGAATAGCAGCTGGAAGAACGGAAGGTGACTTTGACGGCACTGTATTTGGTGACGGAGATTTTTACAAATGGATGGAGTCAGAGCCGTATTCCGCAGTCTATCTTGGTGATGCCGGAAGAATTGAAAAGCTTGACGAGTATATAGAGCTGATCGGTGAGGCACAACAGGCCGATGGTTATATATCAACAAAGCAGATAATTGAAGGGCGGCAGGGCAAAGGTCTCGGAAGGCTCGGGGACATCAATGAGTTTGAAGTATATAACATGGGGCACCTCTTTACATCGGCGTGCCTTCATAAAAGAATCACAGGGAAAGACACGTTCCTTGAGATAGCGGAAAAGGCAGCAGGTTATCTGCAGAAATCATACGAAGAATCGCTGAAGAGCGGAGACGCCCAGACAGCAGTCTGCCCGTCTCATTATATGGGTCTTATCGAGCTTTATCGCACGACCGGAAAGAAACAATATCTTACACTTGCGAGGCAGGCAATTGAATCGCGCGACAGAGTCCAAAATGGGATGGATGATAATCAGGATCGCATTCCGCTTAAAGAACATGAGAAGATAATAGGTCATGCTGTAAGAGCTACATATCTGTATGCAGGAGTGGCGGATCTGTATGCAGAAGAGGGTGACAGTGAATATCTCTCCATGCTTGATAAAGTGTGGAGAAACATGGTAGACAAAAAGATCTATATCACAGGCGGCATAGGTGCTTTGTATAATGGGTGTTCGCCTTACGGCAATTTCTTTACTGATCAGAGGGTACACCAGGCATTTGGATATGAATACCAACTGCCGAATGTCACAGCATATAACGAAACATGTGCGTCGGTAGGTCTTGTAATGTGGGCATACAGGATGTTCAATGTAAGACCCAGGGCAGAGTATTTCGATATTATTGAAAGAGCCATGCTCAACACTGATCTTGCTGCGGTATCACTTGACGGCAAAAAGTATTTCTATGAAAACATGCTCAGAAGGACCAAAAAACTTGACTATAAGCTGATATGGCCATTGACCAGATCAGAATACATATTGAGTTACTGTTGCCCGCCAAATCTTGCAAGAACAATTATGCAGTCATCAGAATATGCATTTTCATGTTCAGGAGACAAAGTATATGCAGGGCTATATGGGAAATGCCAGGCAAAACTCAGTCTGGATGACGGAGTTACCATAACTCTTAATGAAGAGACAGATTATCCGTACAGTGGGCTGATCCGTTTTTCAATAAGCGATGTTACAAAGAGCAGACCGATCTTACTTTGCCTGAGAATACCTTCATGGAACAGACATGCAAGGATAAGCCTGAATGGAAAAGTCATAGATGATTTCGAAAACACGGATGGACAATACAAAGAAATACAGATAGAGGATCCGAATGGAGCTGAGGTCGTTCTCGAACTCGATATGCCGGTAAGACTTACGATAGCTAACCCTTACGTTGAAGAGGATACGGGACAGGCGGTAGTCGAGAAGGGGCCGATGGTCTATTGTGTGGAAACACCTGACTGTAATATAGAAACTCTCGATGATATATGCCTTGAACCGCATAACGGATTTGACGAAGAAAAGCTTGATATATGCGGGAGAAATGTGCTCTCGCTCACAACAAAGGCTCATAAGATCGGGAAAAACAACTTCGCTGACAATGTGTTGTATAAGACGCTGGAGCAAACCGGTGATAACGAAATCAAAGTCAGATTCATTCCTTATTTTGCATGGGACAACAGAGGCATCGGAGAAATGCGCACATGGCTGAGGTACACACTGTAAGCCCAAGATGAAAGGAGCAGTTGTCATGACATTCAGAAGTGAAGTAGAAAAATGGTGCATACAGGAAGTAACTGCGGCAGGAAGAACGGACGGGAACCCTTTCACTGACTATACAATAAAAGGCATCTTCAGCGGAAAGAATGAAACAGTATCTGTGCATGGCTTTTATGATGGTGATGGAATATACAAAGTGAGATTTATGCCGTCATTCGAAGGTCATTATAAGTTCACGATAGAAGGAACATTCTGCGAAAATGCAGGAGATCCGATTTCAGGAGAATTTGATGTTATTGCTCCGGAACATGGAAATCACGGGCCTGTGAGAGTTGCGAACAAGTACCATTTTGCTTATGAGGACGACACGCCATACTATTCGGTGGGAACGACGTGTTACGTCTGGGAACTCCAGTCAGATGACATGATAGAGCGCACTTTCAAAACGCTCAGGGAAGGCGTATTCAACAAGATCAGATTCTGTATTTTTCCAAAACATTATGCTTATAATCTCGGTGAACCGAGAAGCTACCCATATGTCGGAACACCGATGGACAGCAGTATTCTGAATGATGAGAATTTTGGACAATACACCGGCAGAGAAGGAGATAATAACTGGGATTTCAGTAGATTTAACCTTGAGCATTTCAGACATATTGAGAGATGTATCGGTAGGCTCAGTGACATGGGTATAGAAGCTGACCTTATAGTGATGCATCCATATGACCGCTGGGGTTTTGCCTGGATGAAGCCGGGCGATGATGACCTTTACTGGAATTATGTCATAGCAAGATTTGCGGCGTACAGAAATGTGTGGTGGTCGCTTGCAAATGAATATGACCTTATGGGTGGCAAAACACTTGGCGACTGGGAACGTAATGCCGGCATTATATGTTCAGAAGACCCATACAATCATCTTAGGTCAATACACAACTGCAAACTTATGTATGATTATACGAGACCGTGGGTCACGCATTGCAGTATTCAGAGACAGGATCTGTATAAATCCGCTGAACTTGTGGATGAATACAGGGTGAGATATGGAAAGCCTGTCGTCATGGACGAGATGGCATATGAAGGTGATATTCAATATGGATGGGGCAATATCACAGCTCAGGAAATGGTGAGAAGATTCTGGGAAGCTTCATGCAGAGGCGGATACGCAGGCCACGGCGAAACATATCTGAGCGCTGATAATAAACTGTGGTGGTCCCATGGCGGAGTCCTGCACGGTGAGAGCGCGGAAAGGTTAAAATTTCTGCATGGAATCTTAGCCAAGACACCGGGAATCGGATTGAAGCCGTATAATAAAGAACGATCAGACGAGGTCGTCGCGGTCCCGGAAGAAGAACAATTCTGTGATGTATATAGCTACTATCTCTGCTATTATACATTTATGCAGCCACGCTTCAGAGATTTTTATTTTGACGACAGAACGAAATTTCATGTTAATGTAATAGATACATGGAACATGACGGTCGAGGATCGCGGGACTTATTACGGACATTTCAGAATTGCGCTTCCCGGAAAACAGTATATGGCTGTCCAGCTGATAAAGACCGAATAAGAGGATTTGGATGAATATTTATGATATAGCGGAAATGGCAGGGGTCTCGATCGCGACGGTATCGCGGGTAGTGAACGGAAGCGATAAAGTCAGTGAAACGACAAGGCAGAAAGTCCTTAACGTGATAGATAAAGCCGGATATACGCCGAATGTTTTTGCGCAGGGACTCGGACTCAATACGATGCACACGGTCGGGATCCTTGTGCCTGATATATCAGATATTTATATGTCGTCAGCTGTTTTCTACCTGGAAGGATGCCTGCACAAGTACGGATATGACTGCATCCTGAGCTGCAGCGGTTTTGAGACAAAACAAAAGGAACAGCATATTCATATGCTGCTTGATAAACACATTGATGCACTGATACTTGTGGGATCAACTTATGCGGGATCCGGCAGGGATCACGCCAAAACAGATTACATCCGTGATGCGGCGGAAAAAGTCCCGGTGTTCATAATAAACGGAGCTGTTGAGGGGAAAAATATTTATTCTTCAGTCTGTGATGACCGCAGAGCTGTTTATGTTGTCACAAGAAAACTGATCGGGAAGGGGCGCAGACATATTCTGTTCCTTACAGATTCCCATTCATACAGTTCAAACGAAAAGATGGCAGGCTATGAAAAGGCACTTAATGACGAAGGGCTGCCGGTAGAAGGCAATCTGAAAATACATGTTAAGAATGACATACATTATGTGCGGGATCTACTGCTGAAAAGCGAAGCAATTTGTTTTGACAGTGTGATCTGCACAAATGACAGCATTGCTGTCGGAGTCGTGAAATTTGCAAAAGAAAGAGGGTTGTCAATACCACGGGAAATGGATATTGTCGGCTATAATAATTCAGTCCTGGCTGTAAGCTGTGAACCGGAGATCTCCAGTATTGATAACCATACCTCGGAAATCTGCGATGGAACCATTGAAAATGTAATAAGTGTGCTGCAGGGAGACAGTAATGTAAGGAAACACTTTACGGTACCATGTACGTTGGTAAAACGCAGCACAACAGATTTCTGAAGCACTTACAAATACGTGTTGACATAACGAAAAATGCTGATATATTGTATATGTAAGCGCTTACATAAACGGCTGCTTACCTGCAATTCGGTCGGTCATAACGAAAGGAATGGGGATACAATGAGAAGTTTTATGGATCAGGATTTCATGCTTAATAATGAAACGGCAAAACATCTTTTTCATGATTATGCGGAGCAACTCCCGATAATCGATTACCACTGTCATATTTCGCCAAAGGAAATATATGAGGACAGACGTTACAACAATATTTCGGAAGTCTGGCTCGGCGGGAGATGTGATGACGGAACGTATTTCGGTGATCACTATAAGTGGAGACTGATGAGATCAAATGGTGTCCCTGAGGAAAAAGTGACAGGCGGCGCTGATCCGTATGACAAGTTCCTTGAGTTTGCTGGGGCGCTTGAAATGGCCATCGGTAATCCGATGTATCACTGGTCAAACATGGAACTGCACAAATACTTCGGTATAACTGAACCGTTAAGCACGAAGAACGCAAAAGAAATATGGGACAGGACTTCAGACCTGCTCCGTAATGATCCGGATCTTTCAGTCCGTGGCATTATAAGAAAATCAAATGTTAAGTATATCGGGACGACTGATGATCCTGTGGATTCTCTTGAGTGGCACGAAAAACTCTCTGCGACCTCTGATCAGGGATTTGAGGTATGCCCTTCATTCCGCCCGGACAAGGCTGTAAACATCCGCAAAGCCGGGTTTGCTGCTTATATCTGGAAGCTGGCAGCAGTTGTAGGAAAAGAAAAGCTGACGTCTGCTGATGAAGTCATTGATGCGCTTTATGAGCGTATAGATTATTTCAAAGCGCACGGATGCAAAGCTTCTGATCATGGTCTTGATTATGTGCCGTTCAGGGAGAGCACTGCCGAAGAGGTAAACAAGGTCTTCAGAAAGGCAATGGCAGGAGAAGAGGTAACACAGGTAGAAGCTGAGGAATACCAGACGGCCGTCATTCTCTCACTTGCAAGAAAATACCATAAAGAAAACATTGTCATGGAGATCCATTATTCATGCACAAGAGATAACAACAAAAAGATGTTCAGACTTGAAGGCCCTGACACTGGTTTTGACATGATAGCCAAATCGCAGTGTTATGACCAGCTCGCAGAGTTTATGTCAAAACTGGATGAGACGGATGAATTGCCAAGGACCATAGTATTCTCGCTTGATGCAGCTGACTTCAACCAACTGGCGTCGCTTATAGGATGTTTCCAGGGTGATGATGTGCCCGGTAAAATTCAGCTTGGTGCGGCATGGTGGTTCCTTGATTCAAAGGATGGCATGGAAGCTCAGATGAAATCACTTGCTAACTTGGGTCTCCTCGGAAATTTTGTCGGAATGCTTACGGATTCGCGATCCTTCCTTTCATACACGCGTCACGATTATTTCAGAAGAATAGCGTGCAATCTTATAGGTGGATGGGTCGAGAACGGAGAGTATCCCAACGACGAAGAAAGCCTTAAGAAGATAGTTTCCGGGATCTCATATACAAATGCTGAGAGATACTTTTCGTTGAAGTGACAGAAAGCATTTTGTGAATTTCACAGTGTAACTTTATAGAAGAAGAAACGGCGAGGAAGACAACATGAAAAGGCTGAATTATGAAGTTTTGAATGACTCAGGGTATAAAGGATATGTTCTTGGCAAGGGTGAGGCACCTGTCAAAGTATTACAGTTCGGAGAGGGTAATTTCCTCAGAGCTTTTGTTGATTACTGGTTTGATATGTCGAATGAGAAGGTAGGATGGAACGGGAAAGTCGCGCTTGTGCAGCCGATAGCTCAGGGACTTACAAAGATAATAAATGAACAGGAAGGTCTATACACACTTTACCTTCGCGGTGCTGAAAATGGTGAGAAGGTCAACCGTAAGAGAGTCATATCTGTCGTTGATGGTTGCTATAATCCCTATGATCAGGCGGATTGGGACAGGATAAAGGAAATCGCGCAGAGCGATGATCTCGAGTATGTCGCATCAAATACAACTGAGGCAGGGATAGTATATGACCCGGGCAGTAGTTTTGACCAGCTCCCGCCTGTGTCTTTCCCAGCAAAACTCACGGTCCTTCTGTATGAGAAGTTCAAGGCTGGAAAGAAAGGTCTTGTCATTCTTTCATGTGAACTTATTGATGCAAACGGTAAGGAACTTGAGAAATGCTGCCTAAGACACGCTGACGACTGGAAACTCGGAAGTGATTTCAAAAAGTGGCTGAGTAATGAGTGCCTCTTCTGTTCAACACTTGTAGACCGCATAGTACCCGGTCGTATACGTGATCCCGAGGAAGTGAAGGAGCTGAACGAACAGAACGGATATGAGGATTCGCTGCTTGATGTAGGTGAAGTTTTCGGTGTCTGGTATATAGAGGGTCCGGAAGCACTTTCTGGTAAGCTTCCATTCCAAAAAGCCGGACTCAATGTGTATGTTGTTCCTGAAGTCGCTCCGTATAAAAAGAGAAAGGTCCGCATACTTAACGGAGCACATACAGGTTTTGTCCTAGGAGCATATCTTGCCGGACAGAATATAGTCCGCGACTGTATGCATGACGAGACTATACATGCCTTCATGAATAAGATGCTTTATGACGAGATAATTCCTATCCTGCCGCTTGATAAGGACGATTGCAGGAAGTTTGCGGAAGCAGTGACTGACCGCTTTGCGAATCCATTCGTTGATCATCAGCTTATGAGTATCTCGCTTAATTCAACATCAAAATGGAAAGCCCGTGATCTGCCGTCTCTCATTGAGTACACTGAGAAATTCGGAAAACTTCCGCAGGCTCTCACTATGGGATTTGCAGCCTACATTGCATTTTATTCAACAGATCTGCAGCGCCGCGAGGAGGATGGACTTGTTGCAAAACGTCCCGCAGGTAATGAGTACAAGATCCAGGATGATGGATGGGCGCTTGACTTCTACTGGGATCACAGAAATGCAGATGACAAAACACTCGTTCATGATGTTCTGTCAGATAAACAGATGTGGGATCAGGATCTGACAAAGATTCCTGAGCTTGAAATGACAGTACTGAAAGATCTTGAACTGATAAGGACTGAAGGCGCAGAGAAAGCATATGAGTCTGTACTGTAAATAACGCAGCGGATTTTCTGGCGTGCGCAATGCGATTGGAAAACCGCATAAGCAAATAACACTCAGACATGAAAGGTAACACTCAGGCATGGTGGAAAAATGAAACTTATTCGCATCAATCCGGAAGACAATGTTGCAGTCGCACTGGAAGACATAAAAAAGGACGAAGTCTTTAATGTAGGAAGCAGTTTGACTGACATAGTCAACGCGCTGGACGACGTACCGCGAGGACATAAGATAGCTCTTTGTGACATAGCTGCGGGGACAACTGTCATTAAATACGGAAGCCCTATAGCCGTAGCGACCTGTGATATAAAGAAGGGCGAATGGGTACATACACACAACGTCAGAACGGAACTTTCAGAGAATACTGAGTACAGGTATGATCACAGATCATCAGACATGCCTGAAGTGAAGTCCCATTCATTTATGGGATATCGCCGCGCTGACGGGCAGGTCGGAATTCGCAACGAAATATGGATCATCCCGATAGTAGGGTGTGTGAATGACGTTGCCCGTGAACTTGCGCGCTCGAATCAGGACCTTGTCAGTGAGTCAGGTGGTCATATTGACGGGCTGTATTCTTTTGCCCATCCGTATGGCTGCTCACAACTGGGCGATGACCTTGCGACCACGGCAAAACTTCTGACTTCTCTTGTACATCACCCTAATGCAGGCGGTGTACTATGCCTGTCACTGGGATGTGAGAACCTGCCAC
>JAAZDA010000223.1 GCA_012512995.1 Clostridiales bacterium
CTGCTCATCGACGGCGATATGCAGATGAATCTGTCTCTGTCTTTCTTCGATGAAGATAAGGTGCTCGAATGTGCCGGCAATAAGAATAATCTCTATGATGCCGTGACGAGCGGCAGGAATCTTTCCTCGTATATTCTGCATACGGATAATGATAACATTGATATTATTGTTTCGTCTTTCCTTATGAGCTCTATTGAGCTTGAACTGGGGCCGAAGAAACACCGCGAGTTTATTCTGAGAAAACTTCTCTCCGCGGTGAAAGAATCCGGGGAATATGACTATATTCTTATCGATGCACCGCCGACGCTCGGCATCTGGGTGACGGATATCCTGTGTGCGTCAGACAAGGTCATAATTCCGGTGGAAGCAACGCCCTGGGGCCTTTTCGGACTCGCCAATATGTTTGATTTTCTGAAGAAGATCAGAGAAATATCTCCTGAGACAGAACTCCTGGGGGTACTTATCACAAAGGTAGACGAGCGCAAGAATTATTATAAACAGACAAGAGAAACACTTGATTCACTTGATGATATACATGTTTTCAAGAATATCATCCATGTGGACAGCGCCGTTGAATGGGCGCAGGATGCGAGCAAAACGGTAGTCACATATAAGAAGTCAAGTCGCAGCGCGAAAGAGTACACTGCACTTGCAAAGGAAATTCTCAGGAGCTAATGCTCCGAAATGGAGGCTAATGTCAAGTCTTACGCCGATGCGTAAGACTTGACATATCAGGTTTGCAACTGAGCGCAAACCTGAGTAACGCAACCAGAAAACCGCATACGCGGATTTCCTGGTGCGCGACTTCGCAAACAGCGCTCAGTAATGGAGGTTAATATGTCAGTAGGAAATGGTAGTCTTAAACGCGCAGCTCAGACAAAAGAATCAGACACAGCGAAAACCGCAGTTAAACCTGTGGCTAAACCTGCAGAAAGCACAAAGAATACGGTCAGAACCTCAGTAATGGTTCCCGCTCCGGAATGCGAAAGAGTTATATCTCATCTGGTATGTGATCTTCCCACATATCTTCTGTAATTAATATCTGTCGTAATTGATTTAATGATTTTCAAACGCTGATGCTCAGCAATAACGAGAAACGCGGACTGCATTTTTATTTGCAGTCCGCGTTTTCTATATAGAGTATTGAGTCTGGTATTTATTCAGTGATGGTGCCATCGAGATCCCAGAGGTCTTCCCAACCGTGCGCACCCGGCCAGAGGAATACCTGACCTTTTACGAGGCGGCAGTTTCTGTCGTCTGCTTCAATAGCAGCCATTTCCTTATCTGTGAGCGGATCTTCAAAGCTTGCCTTGAGGTTCGAAACATACTGAGGCTGTTTTACAGAGAAAGGAATCGGGATCTGGCCTCTTTGTACTGCCCATTTCAGGCAGATGACAGCCGGATGAAGATCGTGTGCCGCTGCCGCAGCCTTGATTGAAGGCTGTTCGACATCCGAGATATCATCAGGTGTTTTGTCGCGATCAGGCCTCGAAGGAGAACCTATGGGGCAGAAGCCTATGGGCTGAATGCCGCGTGACACAACATAGTCAAAGAGTTCCTTCTGCTGGAATGCCGGGTGAAGTTCCATTTCAATCGCTGCCGGTTTGATCCTGCAAAGAGGGAGAACTGCATCAAGCTTGGGGATAGTCATATTGGACATGGCTATATGTTTTGCCAGTCCTATATCCACCAGATGCTCGCACTGTCTCCATGAATCCATGAATTCATCGACCGAGAAAGGTTTTGAATCCGGGTTGCGTGAATCGCCATCGCAATGTGGTGCGTGATAATTCGGGAACGGCCAGTGCAGAAAATAAAGATCAACGTTTTTGAGTCCAAGATCGGAGATGCTCTTTCTGCAGGCTTCTTCGATGTGGCGGTGCTGATCATTCCATACTTTTGATGTTATGAAGAGATCATCACGTTTGACCGCGCCCTCATCAAAGAGGCGTTTCAGGACAGCGCCGATCTCATGTTCATTCATATAGACAGATGCGCAGTCAATGAGTCTGTACCCGCTCTTTATTGCGCCGTATACTGCCTCGGAAACTGCTTCGGAACCGTATTTGTCAGACCCGAAGGTGCCAAGACCGATCCCGGGGATCTTTGTTCCGTCAGTGAGAGTTCGCTGCGGAACTTTGGAACTGTAATCTATATATTCACTCATATTTTCCTCCATGACGGAGCATATTTTGATTATGCGATAGCTCTTGTTGCATTGTGCACGCCAGAAAATACGCGGATGCGGTTTTCTGGCTGTGAATTTTAGTCGGGGAATACGAC
>JAAZDA010000224.1 GCA_012512995.1 Clostridiales bacterium
AGACCCTGCCGCACTCACAGCTCTCATTCCCAAGATCTCGATCCAGCCACTTGTCGAGAACTCAATACAGCACGGAATACAGGGCGATAGGACATCTGTCAGGATCCTCATTGAAGCTTTCTATAAGGGTGACTATCTGGTGATACGCGTCACTGATGACGGGATCGGAATATCTCCCGAAGAAATAGAGCGGCTGAATAATGGATTTACCAGGCAGACACTTTCTGATAATGGCGCAAGTATTGGTCTTGCCAACCTGTACCATCGCATACGGCTCATGTACGAAAATGATGCTGTCCTTCAGATCAAGAGTGAAACAGGTGACAAGTCATATACTTCTGTTGTGATGATACTGTCACAAGACCGGCAGCAGTGCGTATCAGACCGAGGGTGACACTTGTCACATGCGCTAACCAACGCCCAGGCATTGACAAAATAAAGAAACACATGATGCAGAAACGGAGCAGACAAATAAATGTATAAAGCACTTATAATTGATGACGAACGTCCTGTCAGGATCGCGATAAGCAAGCTTGGTGACTGGAATCACTTTCATATTGAGATGCCGGAAATGGCGGAGAATGGCAGGGAAGCCCTCGAGAAAATGAAGGACGGCAGCTACGACATTTGTTTTGTCGATATGCAAATGCCTGTAATGAATGGTTCAATGTTCCTTCAGGAGTGTGCAAAGGAATATCCGGACACAGGGGTCATCGTCATCAGTGGCTATGATGATTTTTCGTATGTGCAAAATGCCATCAGGTGTGGCGCTGTCGATTATTTGCTGAAACCGATCGTCAAGTCCGAACTCGATCTCGCTATTGAAAAGGCTATCAGGAAGATACACCCCGATGCTGATTTTTCTTCGGATTCCGCTGACAACAACATTTCTGCAGAAGATGTCATAGCAATGATCCACAACACTATAGACAAGAACTTTCGTTCGTCCATACAGATTTCAGACTTCTCAGACAAGTACTTCTTCTCGCGTGAGTATCTGTCCAAGCTCTTCAAGGCGAAATATGAGTGCAGCATCTACGAATATCTGATACGGGTGCGCATGGAGCACGCCAAAGAACTGCTCCTCGACCCGGACAGAAAGATCCTTGATATTGCGCAGGCTGTGGGGTATGGCGACACCAACTACTTCTCCAAGGCCTTCAGGAACTGCTGCGGCATCACTCCGAGCGACTTCCGTCGGCAGAACAACTGCGGGGAATAATGCCCGGCGAATTGCGCAGACAGAAATCTGCGGGAATAACGCCCGGAAGATTGCGCAGACAGAACAGCTGCGAGGAATAACGCCCGGAAGATTGCGCAAACAGGGCATCTGCGAGGAATAACGCCCGGAAGATTGCGCAGACAGAGCATTTGTGGGAAATAAGAACATGAATCATTCCACACATAGTTGCGCAAAACACATAGGCACATGTACTCCCTGGCGGGAATGCATGTGCCTATGTGCGGGTTGGGCTGTCTATTAAACAGTCTGTAGCTCGTGCGGGAATCGAACCCACGATTCTGCCGTGAGAGGGCAGCGTCTTAGCCTCTTGACCAACGAGCCATTTGTTGTGCCGCCATTTATCTGAGCGACGAATGTTATTGTACCGTAAGTGATCGTTCTTGGCAAGTAATACTTTTCAGAATTTTTTATTGCTTGTCCTTCGGTATGTCCTCCGGATTATCGTAGAGCCTCCCATCGACTATATACACTATTCTCTTCGCATGCTGTGCTACCTTGAGGTCATGCGTTATCATAACTATCGAGTGTCCCATATCATTGAGCTGCTCAAAAAGTTTCAGTACTTCTTTGCCGCTCTCCTGATCGAGTGCTCCTGTGGGTTCATCAGCAAGAAGTATTGCTGGCTTTCCGACAAGTGCCCTTGCAATAGACACACGTTGTTTCTGACCGCCTGAGAGTTCATTGGGTTTGTGGCGCAACCTATGATCTATGCCGAGCATCTTTATAGTGTCATACCACTGTCCTGACCTCCTGAC
>JAAZDA010000225.1 GCA_012512995.1 Clostridiales bacterium
AATGGTGCATTGTATCAAAGTAGTGCAGGAAACACAAAGCTATTTCCGGCACAAAATCTGTTCTTTCGCGCACCTGCTCATAGCAATACTGAGCATCATCATATGGCGAGCTGGTATCTTTCGCCGACAACTTGTTTTGCCCGGGCTGTGCCTTGTAAGCCAGAATCACTGCACAAAAACACAGTACCGCCAGGATCATAGTAAGAAGAACTGTATTTATTCTGGATTTATCTCTCATTATGAATAATACCCCAATGTTTTCTGTCTTCCCCTGACCATGAAGTTGCAAAAAGGACATCCATGAGCATAGAAATTTCGGGTTTTCCCACCGTCGGTTTCTTCAAGCTCTTCCTCTGTAAGTTCCTCTGAGTATTTATACGAAACACAATCAGAAAAGGACGCATCGTACACATTTGTTTTCTATTTATAAATGGTCATTGGCTCTCTGCTCTCTTTGCCTTCATCTTATACAGTTCTTCTGCTGCAAGTCTTAGTTTTGCCACATTGACCTCAGTGTTCTCCGGAAAGCAGTAGAACTGCATTTTTGGTGTTCCTATGCAGATCATATCGCCAATTTCATACCAGAAATAATCAGCATACACGCTGTAGGAAGCAAGTGCTGACTGTATATAATGTAACGCTCCGGCGCACCCCTCCAGTCTGAATCCGTCCTTATCGTGTGTCAGGACACCGCTTCCGACATGATAGATCGCGTCTGTATTGACCAATGTCAGATTTCGCACCGGAGCCCTCATGAAATAGTTCCCGGTTTTCAGTTCAAGATCTACACTCACTCTCTCCCACGCATACCAGTCCGGAATGCTGTGGAATTCAGGAATTCTTTCTTTCTGCCCGGAATCATTCTTTTTGATTTTATTCAAAACATCAGACCGCCTTATTTCGCCGTACTCCGTCAGTTCAAAATCCGCTCCACAGGCAGCACATCTGATATGTGTCCCTGAAGAGACCATTTTCCCTTCGGTCAGGCATTCCGGACACTTATATAGCACACGTTCAAGTCCTTCAGCCCTGAACGGCTCATTCACCCGGACGTGGTTTTCCCGTTGCCATTCAAAACTATCAAATGTGAAATTATCCTTCAGTATCTGATTGAGTTCATCCACGGTTTTATCGTGAACCTCTTCTGCTGACAGAAGATATGTTACATCTGCAGAGACATTGACCTTGCGCGGTCGCAGCCCGTTATAAAGCGGATCATGCAGAAAAGCACCGTAGGTCCTAATCATGACCACAGGGACGTGGAACAGTTTCAGAGCCTTACCGACACTTTTGGGAAGTGGTGTCGCAGTCCCGTCAAAACTATAGCTCGCCTCCTGATACATCAGTACTGAACTGTTCAGTTTATGAAGTGCATTATAAATATCTGACACCATCTCCGTGTCAGTGATGAATTTTCTTGCCGGAATGCAGCCAAGATGCCTCATAAGAGAATTCTTTCCAACAAAGCCGTCCACTGTCGTGACTATATGAAAAGGTCTTGGATACAGGATCGTCGCTGCCATTTTGAGATCAATAAAGGCTGAATGATTCATCAGAACAAGGCAGGGTTCGCCCTGCTTCAGGCGTTCCATGCCTATATTGCGGTAAGTAAAATGCGTCGACTTAAGCTCACCTGCTGATAGAGTTTTCATCAGCCATCTCAGGAATGCACTCTGCTTTACGGGTCGTTCGTATTTGAATCCCGGCATGGCTTCCACTTCGGCAAATGTCCTGTCTGATACCTTGATTTTCAAACTATTGTCCCCACATATGAATTTATTGGAATCCACCTTTAGGAATGATTGTCATTGGGACTTCCAAAATATTAGTCTGACGGCTCTGAGCATTCGTTCAATTCTTCACAAACCAAATGACTCAGTATCTATCGCCCCTCATTACATTTTCGTACATTCCTTCAACTGCATATCTATATCTCTGCCACCATACATTACTCGAATAACAGTAACTAGTGCTTGCTCTTCATCCGGTATATAAAGCACACAATAATTATCAACAGGTATTATTCGCAGACCTCTGGAATGCCACGGCTCCTTTTCGTATTGACGAAACCGCTCCGGCATCTGGTCTGAACTATGTGAAAATCATCAAAATCGGCTCCGACCCGGTACGGTCGATAAGTTCCCGGAAACAAGTCGAAACATGCTCTCTTACCTATAATACGCAATTTCACATATCTGCCCATCGCCTCAACCTTTATACCGAGCAAAACTTTGGTCACTTCTCTTGTTTTGCTTTTTTCTCCAAAGCTTTAATGCTATTCAAATAATCATTTTCCACGCTGCTCAGTGTTTTTGCTTTATACTTCTTATATTCCATTTCCGCTTTATTCATTGCCACCGAATGACTCACAGTTCCACTGCCAATTAGTAAATTCTCACCCGTTGATGTCAAAATACCATCAAGATGCTTTGCCCAACTCTTTCAAGCGGTCGTCGT